>JALRAW010000141.1 GCA_023257975.1 Candidatus Fonsibacter sp. | reverse complement strand
CTGCTCCCCAGGATTCCAATAGTTTGCCTGTTTCGCTGTCAATTGTGATGATGATGTTGCTTTTGATTTTTTCTTCTGGAGGTGGAAATGACCAAGGCCTTGTCCTGTTAAAGACTACGATATTACCTTTCGAATTAGGATTGATTAGAAATCATTATGTTGGAAGAACTTTTATTGAACCCACACAACAAATTAGACAGTTAGGGGTTAAATTAAAACACAATCCAAATTCATCATTAGTAAAAAATAAAAGAGTAATTTTAATAGACGATTCAATAGTTAGAGGAACTACATCTAAAAAAATTGTACAAATGATGTATGATGCGGGTGCAAAAGAAGTTCATATGAGAATATCTTGTCCGCCTATTATGTATCCCGACTACTATGGAATTGATACGCCAGACAAAGACCAACTTTTAGCTTCTACTATGTCTTTAGATGAAATGACTAAATATATTGGTGTTAAAACTTTAAATTTCTTATCTATAGATGGAATTTATAAAGCTATGGGCTATCAAAAACGAAATAATGCAAATCCTGAATTTACAGATCATTATTTTACAGGTGACTATCCAATACCTCCTCTAGATCAATCAAATAGAAGTGTGAAAGACAATCAATTATCACTGCTAAGCAATATAAGATAATTTAATATTTTTTAAATTTAAAAGGATTTTCTGCGCTAACAAATTTTAAAAATATCTTAAAACCTTTTATATTGAATTTTTTACTTAAGCTTTTAGATAAATATTTTTGATAATCCAATGAAAGCTTATTAGCTTGGTTTCCAAAAATTTTGAAAATAATTGGTCTTGTACTAACTTGTTTAATGTATTTTATTTTAGGACGAAATCTCGAATAAACAGGAATTTTATTTTTATTTATTGCCTGCTGCAAAGCCTGATTTAAATCTTTATTATCATAATTTTTTCTTAAACGAGAATGTATGCTAATAACTTCATCAAATATTTTTTTAGGAAATTCTAATTTTAAAGAACAAGTAGTAAATGGATCTGCTAGAAAAGCATCAGAGAATAAATTTTTTATATAATAAATATATTCATTTCTAATTTTTTTTAATTCATTCACTAAATCAATTTTGTTAATAACAAAAATTAGTCCTTTACCTTTATCTAGTACTAATCTACAAATTTGTTTATCTGTTTTGGTAAATTCCTTGTCGGCTTCAATCATAAAAAGAACAACATCAGCAAGATAAATTGCTTTTAAACTTTCTTTTGTAATGTATTGTTGCTCATCGGATTTTGATTTTGCTTTTCTTTTTAAACCTCCTGAGTCAATTAATTTAAAAGTTCTATTTTTGTATGAAATATTATCTATAAAAAGATCTGTTGTTGTTCCTGGTATTTCGCTAACAGGTGACAAATACTTATTTAAAACTTTATTGAAAAAAGTAGATTTGCCCACATTTGGCTTTCCTACAATTGCAAGAGTTATAACTCCTGATGATATTTTATCCATTAATTGAGTATTATTAATTCCGATGAGCGATTAAGGATAAATATTTTATTATCAATTATAATCGGCGCTCTAGATAGATCACTGTTAATTTTTTTATGGGTGACATACTTTCCATCATTTGCTGATATTTTATAAATATCTCCATTTGAAGATGTTGCATATAAATTATTTGAAGCAAGTAACAATCCATAATATTCTAGAGAAACTTTCTTATCCTTTGATAGCTTAGCAAGATTTAAAGACCATAAAATTGTTCCATTTAATTTATTAAAAGCAACAACGAAACCATTTTCTGTTAAGACAAATAAATATTTTTCAGTACTAATATGATTTTGAATTGATGATAATTTATAAGACCATTTTATTTCGCCTGTTTCGAGGTTAAAATTAAATAAATCACCACTATTAGATGAAACATAAACATCTTTTTTATCAATTAAAATATTCGAAATCTTGAAAACTAAATTATTAGAAATGGTATTTTGAGATAAAATATTTTTAGTCCAAATTATAACTTGCTGATCTAAGTCAATTGCAGTGATATCCCCTAAATCATTAGAAAATAATAATTTATTATCATATAATGAGATATTACTTGATCTAGATGGTTTTATTAGACCAGATAAAGATTCAAAGCTCCATATTTTTTGACCATCTGCAGGATTGAAAGCATAAAGACGACTATTTTGGTTTACAACATACAAAACGCCTTTATTAAAGTTAAGATGAGATGAAAATGGAATTCCGTAATTTTGTTGCCAAACAATTTTTCCAACCTGAACATCAATTGAATAAATAAATCCTAAATTATCAGCTGCATATAAAACATCTCCATTTAAAAATAATGCAATGTTTTTTGGATAATCATTATAAGAACTTTCGTATATTTTTAATTCCCAAATAACTTTCTGACTGATCGTATCAAATTTATAAATTTTTCCTTTTTCATCGCTAAAGAAAACAAAATTTTCAAACACTAGTAATGAACCACTGTCATTATTCTTATTAACGTAGTCTCCAATACTCTTTTTAAAAATATCTTGAAATTTTCCTTCGTAAACTAAATGATCATAAAAATTGTTTGAAGAAAAATGTTCGTATGACCATTTTTTATTAAGCTGAGGTTGATTTAATTGTAATAAAGATCTAGCATCAACTTCCTTATCAAAAACATTATTTAAATCGAAAACATTTATTTTTTCCCCTTGTTTTTTAACGAATCATCTGTAGTATTCCAATGAAAATAATAATTGGTATCATTTATAAATTGATGATGTGTTTTAATCATAGAAAACCAAGAATCTTCACTATGTTCTAAATGTTGCCATATTATA
>JALRAW010000128.1 GCA_023257975.1 Candidatus Fonsibacter sp. | reverse complement strand
TTGTTGGATACCTTACTTAATAAGAACCATCCGAAGAAGGATTTTGCACGATTCCCAACTGTAGTTTAATGTGTAAAAGTAACATTGATTGTTCTGCTACAACTGGTAGATGTACTTCTTGCTCATATTCTTTATATTTTTTGTGCATCAGCTCAACATTGGTCAAAGTGTACCAGTAACAGTATTGCTTGGCAGCGTTTATTGAAAGCACCACTTCTACTCAAAGCTCTGATGGAGGAAGATTTTGCATTGATGTTCCTTCATGTGGGTCCAGATGTAACAGTGATTGCTTCGTTTCATCTGAAGGTTGTACCACTATGAATGGTAAGGAAGCCCACTTAATTGTGAAAAGTATATGTTCTTTTCCCTCCTGCAATGGCTGCACTTTTTTCTTGTGAATGATTTGGATCTGTATCTGCATTTTGTAGGTTATCTGCATTCATTGAACATAGATCTGTCCATATTTTCTGAGAATTCCAATTATCCTCATCATATTAATTTTCCTTTGAAACTTGCATTTTTCCCTGGCAAAGGAAGAACGACACTGGCTTAACATTTGATGAAAATACCTAAGGATGATATTTGGTAACTCTTTTTTTCATTTTTATGACCTATTTACCGCCAACCAAAGATCTAGTTCTGACACCTTAATTCATCTTCTATGTCAATTTATACTTGGTGCAAAGACCAGGCAACATTCCTCACATTGAAGATGCTTCAATACTTTAGAAGCAGTATGTCATAAAATTCACTATAGATTTGATGTTTCAGATGGTGAAATACACATAGTTTAAGTCATCAAATCTATATTGAGGTGTACATCTGTGTAAAGTCAATTTGTTTTGCAGCTTTTATTATTGTAGAGACGGTAACATTTGGGCTGTAACAGGTAAATCTACATTTCCTTTTAATTTTGGATCAAAGTGCTTGAATTGTTTCAGTATATTTATACCATGGTAATAATAGAAGTGGTTCACTTTATGACAGCACAATGAGAGACCCTGTCTTGATGGTACAGACAGAACAGAATTAGTTTGCTTTCAGCTTACCTCCATCAATCATCAACTGGTTAGGACCAAAAATGGTGTCTATTTCCAACCACAATCAAGAAACATTTTTGTGATAATGATGAATCTCTCCACCCGTAAGGGAATTTTGATTGCAGCTAGTCGTTGTCGATTTTGCCAGCTGAAGCCTGGCACTCTAGTACCAAGATACATGTTCTAGTACAGCTTGGTATATTAAAGTGAATCAATTTATTCAATATTATCTAATGATATATAAAGGAAAAATAAAGACATACTAAAGGCTGGAAAAACAAGACCAACTAAAGGAACTAAAATAGAAGGTAAAAATGCTTGATTCATAATTATTTTCAATTAATAAAATTAGAAAGTTAATTAATTACTAAATTACAATTATTAATATTTAATATTAATTATATACAAAAAGAATTGATAATTGAAAAAAGAGAAGTCTTATATATAAACTTTTTAATAATTTTTATAGTAAAATTATTATTATTAATTATTTGTAATATTAAAAGGTTTGATTATGGAAAGTTTACTTTTAGCTAGATTACCTGAAGCATATGTTTTATTTAGTCCAATTGTTGATGTATTACCAATTATTCCTGTCTTTTTTTTACTTTTAGCTTTTGTTTGGCAAGCTGCAGTAGGTTTTAGATAAATATTTAATTGTTAAAAATAATTATTAAATATAACAAATAAATTATTTTTTAACATTTAATTTATTTATAAAACTTGTAATATTATATATTTAGAGTAAATTATGTTTATTCCTATATACAAGTTGTTTTGAATTTATTATTTTTTAAACTAAAAAACAATTTTATAATTTAAAATAATGGTAGCTTATTAAAAGTTTTGTAAAGTATTAAAGTAAAAATAATAAAAAGCCTATAAATAATAGCATATATTTATTTCAAAATAAAAAATAAAAAAATGGTAGAACCTTTATTGTCAGGTATTGTTTTAGGTATGATGGTTGTTTCAGTCCTTGGACTATTTGTAGCAGCCTATTTACAATATCGTCGTGGGAATCAGTTTGAACTTTAAAAATATCGATTACTGAATAATCGATATTTTTAAAGTTCAAGTTAATTGAATTAAAAAACTGAATTCTTATTCACTAAATAAATTACTTTATATCTTTGCATATTATACATTTAACTAGAAAAGTATCATAAAATAATAATTAGTTCATTAAAAA
>JALRAW010000114.1 GCA_023257975.1 Candidatus Fonsibacter sp. | reverse complement strand
AGAGGCGCAGGTCATCCCGGATCGTCATGGAGAACCCGCCGACCTCGCCGACGGCCTCCGTGACGCCCTCGAACAGCTCGGGCCGGTGGTCGAAGGCTGCAACTCGCCTGCATGAAGGTGGAATCGCTAGTAATCGCTGGTCAGCTATACACCTAGCAAATTATGAGGGTTTGTTTGCTCACTCTCAATCAATTAGAATTAGAATTAGTTAAATATGGCAAAAGAAGAAATGTTGGAGTTTAAGGGATTGGTAACAGAGTTGTTACCTAATGCCATGTTTAGAGTAAAATTAGAAAATAATCACGAAGTGTTAGCTCATACAGCCGGAAAAATGAGAAAAAACAGGATCAGAGTTTTAGCTGGAGATGAAGTTATGGTTGAAGTTACGCCATATGATTTAACTAAAGGCAGGATCATTTTTAGATTTAAATAATGAATGAAACAAAACATAGTTTTGTTTTAGCCTCTGCATCTCCAAGAAGAACAGAACTTCTTAGGGATATAAAAATCTTTCCAAAAATAATTTATTCTTCAGATATTAATGAGGATATAAATAGTAAAGAGAATCCTAAAAAATATTGTATTAGAGTTGCAAAAAATAAAGCTCTTAAAGCTTTAGAAAAATATCCAGAAGAATTTGTTTTATCAGCAGATACTATAGTCTTTTGTAGTAATAAAATTTTTTTAAAACCTAAAGACAAAGAAGAAGCTAAAAATTTTTTGGCTTTCTTTTCAGGAAGAAAACATAATGTTTTGACATGCGTATGTTTAGCAAAAAAAAACTCAATCAAAGTTAAAAAAGTTATGACAAAAGTTACTTTTAAAATATTAAATAAGCACGAGATCGACGAATATTTATCAACTAATGAGTGGAAAGATAAAGCAGGTGCTTATGCCATACAAGGTTACGCTGAAAAATTTATTAAAAGAATTAATGGTTCGTATTCAAATGTAGTTGGTTTGCCATTGTTTGAAACTTACAATTTGCTTAATTCACAAGGTTTAATTTAATATTTTAATTGATTAATAATTTGTTTTGTGAAAAAAACATGCCCAGTGGTCTGGTAGCTCAGTTGGTAGAGCAGAGCCCTGAAAAGGCTTGTGTCGCTGGTTCAATTCCAGCTCAGACCACCATTTTTCATTTGCAATTTTATTCTCAGATTGATAATCAACCTCTAATTGAAATGATAAAAAAATATATATCTACTCACAGACACCATCCTCATGCTGGGCATGCGCTTAGCTAATAGAATTATATATTTAAAAACAAAATAATATTATAAACAAAAAACATGCAGCTGTAGCTCAGTTGGTTAGAGCGCTGGTTTGTGGAACCAGATGTCGGTGGTTCGAATCCACCCAGCTGTACCAAATTAATGAATAAAAAAACTTTTAAACCTAGCAGTGAATTACCAGCAGGTTTTGTAGATAGACAAGAAGAAGAGTTGTTAGCAAGAGATCTTTTGATATCTAATATTAAAAAGGTCATGGCTAAATATGGCTTCCAATATCTTGAAACACCTAGTTTTGAGTATACTGATAGCATTGGTAAATTTTTGCCTGACAAAGACAGACCATCTGAGGGGGTATTTTCTTTCGAAGATGATAAAAAATGGCTCTCGTTAAGATACGATTTAACAGCACCACTCGCTAGATATGCAGCTAAAAACTTTAATAATTTACCAAGGCCTTTTAAAAGGTATCAACTAGGAACTGTTTGGAGAAATGAAAAGCCAGGTCCTGGAAGATTTAGAGAATTTTTACAGTTTGATGCAGATTACATAGGAACAAGTAATTTATTTGCTGATGCAGAGTTATGTTGTTTAATTTCAGAGATCTTAAGTAGCTGTGGTTTAACAAAAAAAGAATTTATAGTTAAAATCTCTAATCGTAAATTAACAAAAGGGTTATTAGAAAAGTTAAAAATCAATGACGAAAATAAACAATCAATAGCACTAAGAGCTATCGATAAGTTAGATAGAGTTGGACTTGAGGGTGTCCAGTATCTTTTAGGAAAAGGTAGAAAAGATAAATCTGGAGATTTTACCAAAGGAGCGGAGTTAGATCAGTTTCAAATAAAGGAAATTATTAATTTTTTAAGCATTAAAGATCTTTCAGAAAATAATTTTGAAAAAATAGAAAAGATTGCAGAAGACAATCAAACTATACTAGATGGAGTAAATGAACTTATTTTAATTAAGAAATATTTTTCATCATTTAAATTTGATAATTTTATTTTTGATCCCACTGTTGTTAGAGGACTAGAATATTACACAGGCCCTATTTTTGAGGCAAATCTTACATTTGGTGTTAAAAACAACAAAGGAGAAGAAATTGAATTTGGTTCAATAGGTGGTGGTGGCAGATACGATGATCTTGTAAAACGTTTTAATAATCAAGATTGTCCCTCAACCGGTATTTCAGTTGGTCTTGACCGTTTAATTTATGCCATTCTTCAAAAAAATAAAATTAAGATAGAAAAAGAAACTCCAATTTTAATATGTGTTTTTGATGAAAAATACATGGATTATTATGTAAAGATTTTAAGTTTATTGAGAACAAAAAATATTAGCGCTGAGATTTATTCAGGAAGCGCCAATATAAAATCTCAACTAAAATATGCTGACAAACGAGGATGTAATTACGTCATTTTATGTGGCGATGACGAGGTAAGTAAGAATTCAGTTACAATTAAAAATTTGGAAATTGGCAAGCAAATGTCCGATTCCCTAAAAGATAGAGATGATTGGAAAGAATCTTCGGGATCTCAAAAAACAGTAGCTTTAGATCAACTTTTAAATGAGATTAAATAATGAAACAGGGTTTGGAAAAAAAGAGATTAAAAGAAGATCTTTCTAAAAAAATATTAAGTAATTTTAAAAAAAATAAATTTAATTTTACAGATTTGGATCTATTGATTGATACTAGTTTGTTGACAGAGCGATCAGGAGAGCAATTTAAAAAATTTACACTAACTTACAAAGATTTATTGGGAAAAGAAATTAGTTTGCGTCCTGATTTAACAGTTTCAACAGCATTAAAATATATTCAAGAAAAAAAGAATAAAGAAGAAAAGTATTGTTATTATGGAAGTGCTTATAGATTAGATAAAGAAGGAGATCTAAAAGTTTTTGATCAGATAGGTTGTGAAATTATTAATTCTAATAACTGTAAATCAGAGAATATTTTAATTAATTCTATATTAGAACCATTAAAAAAAATTAAGAATTTAGAAGTTATTTTAGGTGATGTTGGATTATTTAAAATTTTAGTAGA
>JALRAW010000112.1 GCA_023257975.1 Candidatus Fonsibacter sp. | reverse complement strand
CGAGCGGCTGCGCGAGATCATCCGCGAGTGCCCGATGCCCATCCGGAGAATCATCAAGATCGACAATATTAGAATGAACGTGATCGCATCACGAAGAGTTTTATTAGAAGAGTCTAAAAATATGAGCAAGGATGAAGTACTTGCTAAATTTAAAGTGGGTGATGTGGTTAAAGGAAAAATTAAAGCTATCCAATCATATGGTGCATTCGTATCCGTTGAGTCCTTAGATTGTCTGCTTCACACATCAGAGATTTCTCATCTTAGAGTTTCATCTCCTGATGAAATCTTCTCGGTGGGTGAGGAAGTAACTGCACAAATTATTGAAATTGATAATACACAAAAAAGAATGTCGCTTTCAATCAAAGCGATGACGCCAGATCCTTATATCGGCATTGAAAATAAATATAAAGTGGGTGAAGTTTATGAAGTTAAGATTTCTAAGTTAACGGATTTTGGTGCTTTTGCAGAATTAGATGGAGGGGTGGCGGGATTAATTCACACATCTGAAATCAAACACTTAAATAAAAATGTTAATCCTAGAACGGTATTTAAAGTAGGTGACATTGTTAAAGTAAAATTAAAAGAATTAGATCTAGAGAAAAAGAAACTAGTTCTTTCTTACAAAGATACACAAGAAAACCCAATTGAAGATTTCAAAAAACGTTATCCAATTAACACCATATTAGATGCAAAAATTGTTAACAAAAAAGAATTTGGTCTGTTCTTAAATACAGGGGATTCTGAAATCGATATATTCATTCACTACAAGCAATTAGACTACAGTGAGAGTTCGGATGCTTTAAATAATTATAAAAAAGGTGATACCGTAAAATTTAAAATCATTGATATTAGAGATGATAAAGTAAACGGCTCTGTAAGAGCGTTACTTGAGGATCCATTTGATATTTTTAAAGGTAAGAAAAAAGGCGATATAGTTACTGCTAAAGTTGCTGAAATTTTAGACAACTACATAAGAGTAAATGTAGGGGAGAAACGTTTCCCAGTGATTATCAAAAAAGCTGAAATTGCAGTTGAAAAAATGGATCAAAGAACAAATAGATTTGCAGTAGGTGATGCTTTGGATACGATGATTGTTCACTTAGATGAAAAAGAAAGAAAAGTTGAATTATCTGTTAAAAAATTAGAAGAAAAACAAACTAAAGAAGCAATTAAGAAATATAAAAACGTAGACTCTGGAGCTGCCCTTGCTGATATCTTAGGCCCTGCTCTTACGGCTGAGAAAAAGCCAAAAAAATCAAAAAAAGATAAAAAAGAAGAGTAAACTCCACAACTATAAAAAGATTGTAAGTTCAATCACTTACCCATAAAGTTAGGGTTAATGAAAAGATCTACCCTCATCCAAGATCTCGCCATCCGATATAAATATTTAAATCATGCTCAAGTTGAAAAAATGGTGGAGCTGATTTTTAAACATTTAGGAAATGCACTCTCACAAGATCAACGAATTGAAATTAGAGGGATTGGTACATGGCATATTAAAACAAGAAATCCAAGACTCGCTCGAAATCCAAGAACGGGTGAAAAAGTTCAAGTAGGTACAAAAAAAAATATCGCATTTAGAATGGCAAAGGATTTAAAATTTAGAATTAATCAAAATAAATCTCCAGAGGAAATCGATAAACAAATCGAGAGAATGTACGATAGAAAAGATTAATGAAAAAACAACCCATCTTTGTAGCAGTTGATACCAACAACATTAAACGCGCAACGCAAATTGTAAATGCAACGAACAAATATATTTATGGTGTTAAATTTGGCCTTGAGTTTTTCTGCTCTAAAGGAGGACGCGATGCTATTAAAAAATTTAAAAACAAAAACGTTAAAATATTTCTAGATTTAAAGTTAAAAGACATTCCAAATACAGTTTATAAAGCAATTAAAAGTTTAAAAGATGTAAGTCCTGATTATCTAACCATTCATGCAAGTGGTGGATTAGAAATGATGAAGGCTGCAAAGAAAGCGCAATCTGAGACGAATAAAAAATTAACAGTAATTTGACGAGTTTTCGGTAACAATTTTTTAAGATCGGCTAATAAATTTGTAACCCATATATCCGATGAAGAGTTTAACAATAAATCGCATTGTTTATAC
>JALRAW010000026.1 GCA_023257975.1 Candidatus Fonsibacter sp. | reverse complement strand
TACACTTGTTATTTTTTATAAAAATAAATTTAAAAAAACAAATCTTACAACTCCCGATGTAATTACAATTCATAAAGAGTTAAACTTCTTAAAAAAAAATAAGATTGATAACGTGTGTTTAGAAGCCTCTAGCCATGGACTCGATCAAAATAGATTGGATAGTATTAATTTTAAGGCGGGAATTTTTACTAATTTTACACAAGACCATTTAGATTATCATAAAAATTTAAAAAATTATTTAAAAGCTAAGCTTTATCTTTTTAGCTCTTTATTAAAGAAAAATTCTTATGCTATTATAGACACGGATATCCCTGAGTATCATGTATTAGATAAAATTTGCAAAAAAAGAAAAATAAAAATTTTATCTTTTGGATCCAGAGGAAATACAATTAAATTAATCTCTCATTATTTTTTAGGCAAAAAACAAATAATAAAAATTAACTTTTTAAATAAAATTTATAATATTAGATTAGATCTAATAGGAGACTTTCAAATTAAAAATTTATTTGCCGCAATGTTAGCTTCGTATTTATCTATTAAAAATTCAGATAAAATTATTAGTACTTTATCAAGGATAAGATCTGTAACTGGTCGAATGCAGTATGTTGGAAATAAAAAAAAATCGGCAGTAGTAGTTGATTACGCTCATACCCCAGATGCTTTAAAAAAGAGTCTTCAAACATTAGCGAAGCAGTTTAATAAAAAGGTAGACGTTGTATTTGGCTGCGGTGGTGATCGAGATAAAGGAAAAAGATATAAAATGGGCAAAATAGCAAATCAATTTGCCTCTAAAGTGTATCTAACAAATGATAATCCCAGATCTGAAAATCCTATTTCTATTATTAAACAAATTAAAAAAGGGTGTTCAAGATCAAAGGTTATATTAGATAGAAAAACAGCAATTAAATCTGCTATTAAGAATCTTAAAGCAGACAGTATTTTATTGATTGCTGGAAAGGGTCATGAAAATTATCAGATTATAAATAATAAAAAAAAATACTTTTCAGATCAAAAAGTATCAAAAATTTTTTTAAAATAAAATGACAACAAAGCTTTACACAAGCGAAGAAATTAATGCAGTTTTTAATTCAAATATAAATAAAAAGTTATTTTTTAATAAAGTTGCAATAGATAGTAGAGAAGTTTCAAATAGAGGAATTTTTTTTGCAATAAAAGGAGAAAATGACGACGGTCATCGATATGTTAAAGATGTATTAAGAAATAAAAATAATTTATCCATCACTAGCAAAGGACCTAAAAATCAAAGATCAATAAGAACTAAAAATACTTTAGAGAATTTAAGAAATTTAGCTTCTTATGCAAGACAAAGAAGCGAATCAAAGATTATAGCCATAACTGGTAGCTGTGGAAAAACCTCATTAAAAAATTTATTAAATTTTTCATTAAGTAAAGTTGGAAAAACTTACTGCTCGCCAAAATCTTTTAATAATCATTATGGAGTTCCTTATTCCTTAGCTAATTTAAGTTCTGATAACAAATATGGAATCTTTGAACTGGGAATGAGTTCAAAAGGCGAAATTGATAAACTTGTTAATTTAGTAAAGCCACATATTGCGATCATAACTAATATTGGACCAGCACATTTGGAAAATTTTAAAAATATTTATGGGATCTGCAGAGCGAAAGCAGAAATTATGAATGGCATTTTTCAAAATGGAATCATTATTTTAAATAAGGATGATAAATTTTTTAATACTTTAAAAAGTATTGCAGATAAAAAAAATATTAAAATACTAACTTTTGGTTTTTCAAAATCTGACATTCAGATTAGAAAAAGTTCAGCAAAAGTATTTTTTAAAATAAAGAATAAAATTATTAATTTTAAAATAAATAATTTCAATAAATCTTATTTATATAATGTTGCAGCAACATTATGTGTTCATTATTACTTAAATCATAATATAAATTTGTTAAAGAATAACTTTAATAATTTTAAAATTCCGGAAGGCAGAGGAAACGAAAAAAATATTAAAATTAAAAATAAAAAAATTCTTTTAGTTAACGATAGTTACAATTCTAATCCAACATCTCTGAATGAGGCAATTTATAATTTTTCATTACATTTCTAATCCTCATGTGTGCTATCTTCTCTGGAGTGATCTTCAATGGAGAAAAGATTGTTGGCTCTAAGAATTTATTACCTTCATCCTCATGTACTCTGTCTCTTTATCATTTGGATTCAACATTTATTGGTATTCTTCTAACCTTAGAGACCTGTGAGCAAAGATCAATCTTTCTTCTAATCCTATAATTCTAGAATACATTT
>JALRAW010000110.1 GCA_023257975.1 Candidatus Fonsibacter sp. | reverse complement strand
TGTGTGTTTACTTCATTGACGATGACCCACCCGCCGAAGCCGTCGCGAAGGTAGTCTACTTCAAGTGTAATAGTTTTTCCTGTTAATGTTTTTACGAAAATCTGCATAATACTTTTAATTTATAATAATGATTTTTTTTTATATTTTTTTTTTTGGCCTATCAAGAATTTTACATTTGCACCAAAATCACTACACAAGTCACCAAAAGATGTGATCCCTTTTTTTCTTTGTCTATAACCGACAACTTCAATGCAAGGTGCCATATAAGAAATAAATTTTGAAATATTTCTTGAGGAGATTAAACCTTTAGATGAAAAATAATTTGAAACATTAGTTTGTTTTGATGACAAAATATAAATATTAAAAAATTTTAAATTGTTAAATTTTTTAAAACTGGAAGTTGTTTTATCTAAACTCCATGAAATATAGGCTGGTTTTAAAGATATTGAGACAAAAGAATTTACCGTAATTCCTGTAATAAAATCATTTTTATTTTTTTTTGTAACAATCGTAATTCCGGTTGCGTATTTTGATAAAACTTTTTTATAGGTGGAAATATTCATGAAATTATAAATGACATCTAATATTATTTTCAAAATTTCTAGTCATAATTTGATTTTTATAGTTCTTAATAACTTTTCCAGATTGAGCTCTCTTTCCGTAATTATCTTCTATAGTAGATTTATCAAACAACGTTTTATCTATCTGATCTTTAATAACTGATTTTGAATTGAAAATGGTAGCGCTAACAACTTTTAAAGATTTTCCTTTTACTAAAATAACTCCTCTGCCCTTATCTAACTTTGGAATTTCATTAATATTAAATGCTAGCATCTTATTTTTTCCATCTGCATCACAAATGATTATGGCTGAGTCTGCATCTTTTAAAACTTTTGATATTCCAACAACGGTATCGTCCCCTTTGATATTCATTACTTTTTTCCCAGTTTTTTTATTTGTTTCAAGGCTTTTTTCTAGAGCAATAAATCCATATCCATTTTTAGTATAAATGAATATTTCGCCTTCATTATCAAATTTAAAACTATCAATAATTTTTTCATTATCGGTAAGAGTCAAATAAGAAGAGATAGGTCTTCCGGTTGAAGATCCTGTTAAAATATTATCAGCCTCAATTGTGTAAAATTTTCCAAAATTTGATACTAATATAATTTTATCATTAGAACGCGCATGCATTAATAATGCAATATTTTCATTACCAATTTGTTCTTCTAAATTTTTAATAAATGTTTTTTGCGATTTAATAAAGCCATTTTTAAAAATAGTAATAGTAAGAGGATCGTCTGATTTAATTTCATTATCAAAAATTTCTTCATTCACACTTCCAAATTTATCTAATTTAGTTCTTCTTTTTCCTAATAATGGATCGTCTTTAAATTTTTTAATTAAAAAATCTACCTCATTATCAATTTCTTTTTTTTGCAAAGATTTAGAGGATAGTAATTTTGTTAAAAAATTTTTTTCAGATAATAGATCTTTATATTCTTGTTTAATTTCTTTTTCTTCTAGTTTCCTAAGATTTCTTAAACGCATATCTAAAATTGCGTTCACTTGATTTTGCGTAAATTTAAATTTTTTTATTAATTGCAACTTTGGATCATCGGCATTTCTAATAATTTTAATAATTTTATCTAAATTGTGATAAACTTTAATAAAACCTATTAAAATTTCTATTCTGTTTTTAATATTTTTTAATCTAAATTCTGATTTTCTAATCAAAACCTCATAACGATGAGATAGAAAATTTATCAAAACTTCTTTTATTGACATCACTTTTGGCTGAAGCTTTGAATTAAGGACATTCATATTTAAAGGAATTCTTACTTGTAAATCCGTTTGTCTAAATAAACTTTCCATCAATACTTCTGGTTTTACATTTCTGTTTTTTGGACGAATAACAATACGCACTAACTGATCGGATTCATCAATAACGTTATCAATTAATTTATTTTTTTTACTTATAATTAAATCTGCTATTTTTTCTATTAATGTTGATTTACTTACTTGGTAAGGGATTTCGTTTATAGATATTTGATATTGGCTCCTACCTAAATCTTCAATTTTATAAGAAGATCTAAGTTCAAAAAAACCTTTTCCAGTTGTATATGCTTTTAAAATTTCAGATTTATTATTATTTAAAATACCACCCGTTGGAAAATCAGGTCCTGGTAAAACTTTTAATAACTCTTTAATTGAAACATTTTTATCATGATTAACAATCTTTAAGGCCTCACAAATCTCAACAATATTATGTGGAGGTATACTTGTTGCCATTCCAACTGCAATTCCAGATGCACCATTTGCTAATAAGTTTGGAAATTTAGCTGGAAATACTAATGGCTCCTGTAAGTCACCATCATAGGTACTTTTAAAATCTACAGTTTCTTCATCTATATTTTCAAGTAAAAGTTCAGAAATTTCAGTAAGTTTTGCCTCCGTGTATCTCATTGCGGCAGCATTATCTCCGTCGATATTTCCAAAGTTTCCCTGGCCGTTTACTAATGGATAACGAATTGAAAAATCTTGAGCTAATCTCACTAATGCATCATAAACCGATTGATCTCCATGAGGGTGAAATTTACCAATAACATCACCCACTACTCTTGCGGATTTCTTTGGTTGTAACTTTGATCCTAAATTTAAAAGATACATTGCATAAAGTAATCGACGATGGACTGGTTTTAAACCATCCCTAACATCAGGCAGCGCTCTATGTGTAATAGTAGACAATGCATAGGCTAGGTATTTTTGACTAAACTCAGTTGCTAATGATGCATTTAAAATATTATCTTTATTTTTCATTAAAAAAATTTTCTAATTTTATTCTATAAAAAGGAAATTTAACTTTATTCGGTTCAAAAATATAATTTAATAATTGATGCTTATTAATTAATAATCCATTGTAAATGTCTTTATCTATAAAGGATGCTGAATTGTCATGAAAATAATGTGGATAACTAATGTTTTTATTTAATAATTTTAAAGAGTCTTTATTTTCTAGATCAAGATTATAACCTAATTCAGATAATAAAAATCTCTCCCATAATACATATTTTTTAAAAAAATCATTTGAATTTAAAGAATTAAATAAATCTTCAAAAGAATTATAAACGGTTAAATATACATTTCTTTCAGGTAAAATTTTTAGACAAATACTTGTGGCTGATAATATTGCTGTTAATTTTTTATCATTATCAAAATATTTTGGGGCCACCGCATCTATTAATTCAAAATTATAATAACCAATAGCATCCTCTGATTTTGACTTCCAGGTAACTTTAATTTTATTACCAATATGTATTAATTTTTTTAACTTTGAAGAGCTTCCTCCGTAAATTATGCCTTTATGATGTCCATGATCTTTTGAAAGAATACTTATTATAGAGGAGTTTTCACTGTAAATATTAACTCCTAATATGTATCCTTCATCACTCCAAGTCATTGCTTAGATACTTGTACATCTAAAAATAAACTAACTTTGTGTTTAAATAATTTTTCTATTTCTTTTCTAGCTGCAATTCCAATTTTTTTAATTACATTACCATTTTTTCCTAAAACAATTTTTTTATGGTTATGATTTTTTACATAAATAATTTGATAAATTTTGTAATTTCTATTTTCTTTTTCAAATTTATAAGTTTTAACATTAATTTGATATGGCAACTCTTGATTTAAATATTGAAATACCGCCTCACGTGTAAGTTCAGAAAAAAAAATATCTTTAGAAATATTTGTTTCAAAATTTAAAGAATTATCAAATTCCCCTTCGGGAAGTTTAGCTACAATGCCATCTAAAAGATTATTTATATTCTTATTTTTTAGCGCTGATACGTAATAAATTTCATCAAAATTTTTTGCAAAATTAGATTTATTAACTTTCTCAAGGGCAAATTCCTTTGAAATTTTATCAATTTTATTAAAGACTAAAATTTTGGGTTTTTTTATATTTTTTAAAATTTTTTCTATAATTTCCTCATAAAATAAATGAATAGAAATATCTAAAATAATTACAATTACGTCTGATCTTTTTACCTCAACAATAACGTCATTTAAAAAATTAGTGTTATTTTTTTTATTATATAAGCCCGGCGTATCGACAAAAATAATCTTATTTTCATTATGATATTTAACAACTTCTATTGCAAAGTTTGTTGTTTGAACTTTATGAGAAACTATTGAGATTTTTTTTTTAAAAATTGTATTGAGTAAAGTTGACTTACCAGCGTTAGTCGGACCAATTAAACATGCATAGCCTATTCTCTTTTTATTCATTCTCTAAACTATTTAATAATGCTTCAGCCGCTTTCTGCTCCGCATTTCTTTTTGATGACCCTTCACCAATAAATGATTTAGTTTTTTTTATAGCAACTGAAACTTTAAATACTGGTTTATGTGCAGGACCCGATGTTGATAAATCTTTATATACTGGAAGTTCCTTATAAAGTTTTAAAGATAATTCTTGTAATTTTGTTTTTGCATCAATTTTAATCTCTCCAGACTGTTTTAGTTGATCTTTCCACAAATCAAAAATAAAATTTTCCGCAGCTTCAAATCCTCTATCAATGTAAATTGCTCCAATGATTGACTCACATAAATCGCCAAAAATTTTTATATTTCCGGTTTTAATTTTTTTTTGTGCTTTACTTATTGATATAAATTTCAACAAATCATATTTTTCAATAACTTTTGCACATGTTTTTTTATTAATTAGTGATGCTAATTTTTTATCAAGCTGACCTTCTTTATCGTTCGGGTATAAATTAATCAATTTTTTAGCTAGTACTAATCCTAAAACTCTATCTCCCAAAAATTCTAAAATTTCATTATTAGCAGAATTATCGTTTGAGTAGCTTTTATGAACTAAAGCCTGTGTTAACAATTTCTTATTTAAGAATTTAACTCCAATAATATTTTCTACTTCACTGATCTTGTTATCAGAAATCATTTAATAAATTTTAAAATTCTATTAAATCTTATTGACTTGTGCCATTTCCAAAAAGTAAATAAATTTCCAATTTCCTCATTATTTGAAAAGAATAAAATTTGCGCCTTACCAACTAAATTAATTTTATCTACATAACCAACACTTGAAAGATACCTGCTATCTTGTGAACAATCTCTATTATCCCCCATAAAAAAAAATTTATTTTGAGGAATTAAATAAACGTCTGTATCTTTTGATGAGTTTTTTTCAGAGTAAGCGGCTATATAAGTTTTTCCATTAGGTAAAGTTTCAAGATAAAAATTTGATTTAATTTTGTATCCACCACAAAGTACAAAATCATTTTTAACAAATTCTCTTTTTATGGGCTTATTGTTGATGTAAAGCACACTATTAATCATTTGAATTTTGTCTCCAGGAAGACCTATTAAACGTTTAATATAATCTGTATCGTTATCTTCAGGTGTTTTAAAAACAACTACATCCCCTCTCTCTGGTAATGAAAATAAAATTCTTTTATCGGAAATATTAGGGCTGAAAGGTAATGAATGCTTACTGTATCCATAAGTAAATTTAGAGACAAATAATCTGTCTCCTACTAATAAATTCTCCTCCATAGATGATGATGGAATATAAAAAGGTTGAAAAAAAAAACTTCTAATAAATAATGCAATTAGAAAAGCAAAGACAAGTGTCTTTAGATTTTCAACAATAATTTTTTTCATTTAGAAGTAATTAAAGCTGTTGCTACAGCCCAAGGTTTATCATCAGATAAAGTTATAAAAATATTATATTTTTTTGATATTTTGCTAAGTGTTATTTTTGCTTTACCGTTTACATTGGCATAAGGTTTACCATTCTTATCGTTAAAGATTTCTATATTTTTAAAATGGATTCCTTTAGAAAATCCATAGCCGATAGCTTTAGAAATAGCTTCTTTAGCGGCAAATCTTTTAGCAATTGTTTCAATATTTATTAAATTAGATATTTTTTTTTCAGTTTTTTTTTCGGTTTCAGTTAAAATTTTATCTAAAAAATGGCTACCGTACTTAGAATAAATTTTTTGTATTCTATTTATATTTACAATATCTGTTCCCAATCCGATTACATTCATCGTTTTAAAATCTTATTAAACTTTTTAAGGACATTAGCTATACCAAAAAATATCGACTCTGATATAAAAAAGTGACCAATATTTAGTTCTGTTATCTCATCGATCTTGGATATTTTTTTAGAAGTTTGATAATTTAAACCATGTCCAGCATGAACTCCTAAATTTAAAATGTTACCAAGTTTTGCTGAATTCTTAATTTTAAAAAATTCTTTTTTAATGCCTATATAATTTTTTTCTCTAAAAAATTTACAATATTTCCCAGTATGCAATTCTACATTATCTGAGCCTAATTTTTTAGCTAAACGAACCGTTTTTAAATCTGGTTCTATAAACAATGATACTTGAATATTTTGAAGTTTTAATAAACGAATAACCTTTGTTAAATAATTTTTTTTATAATTTAAATTTAAACCGCCTTCTGTTGTTATTTCTTTTCTTTTTTCAGGAACAATACATACGTATTTTGGCTTAAGTTTTAATGCAATTTTAAGCATTTCTGGTGTTAAAGCCATTTCTAAATTTATTGGAATTTTAATTTTTTTTTTTAACTCAATTAAGTCATGATCACGAATATGACGACGATCTTCTCTTAAATGAACCGTTATTGAATCTGCGCCATTATTTTGAGCTATGATTGCAGCTCTTAATGGAGATGGATAGTCGTCTCCTCTTGCATTTCTAACTGTTGCGACATGGTCAATATTAAATCCTAATCTAATTCTTTTTCTCATTTAGACTAAATTTCTACTACCTGGCTTTATTGCTGGAATAGATTTTAATTTATCTGGAATTTCATCTTCATGATAAGTTGGGATATTAAAAGTAATTTGTGAAACAATTTTTGAGTTAATCGAACTTTGATTATTTGATCGATCTACAATGCATGCAAATCCAACTACATTACCTTTATGTTCTTTTATTACTTTTGCACACTCCATACTTGATTTTCCTGTTGTAATTACATCTTCAACGATTAGAACTTTGGCTCCTGATTTAATTTCAAAACCTCGTCTAATCTGAAATTCTCCATTAACTCTCTCCGTAAAAATTGAAGGAACCTTTAAATGTCTGGCAACTTCATATCCAACAATAATTCCTCCCATAGCCGGTGCTACAACTAAATCTATTTTTTTAAAGATTTTTTTTATTTTTTGGGCAAGAGATTTACAAATTAATTCTGATTGCTTTGGATACATTAATAATTTTGCGCATTGTAAATACTGTTCGCTTCGTAAGCCTGATGATAAAATAAAATGTCCTTGTAATAGTGCCTTAGTTTTTACAAAAATTTCTTTAGTTTTTTTGTCTGTCAACATTTGAATTTCTATTTCGTATAATTTTAAAATTTATTCCTTGTTGTTTGATCTCTGAAACCAAATTAGTAAAATCTTTTAAATTTTTTATCTCTAAATCAAAAATAAAACTTATAAAATCATCTTTTTTATCAACTAACTCCACATTTGAAATATTGCATTTATGTCTTCCTATCATTGTACAGACTTCTCCTAATGTTCCAGCTTTATGACTTAAAAGAACCCATAAACTTGTATCATAAGCTTTTTCTTCTGATTTATCTGTCTTTCTTAACGACCAAAATCTTCTAACTGCTGCTCTAGCTTTCCCTGTTTTTGCAATTGATGACCAGTACATTGATGGCGACGGTTTTAAAGATGTGATTATTTGAACTTCATCACCATTATGCAAAATACTTTGTAATGGAGATTCTTTTCCATTAATTTTACAACCAATACATTTATCCCCAATTTCGGTATGAACTGCGTAAGCAAAATCGATAGGTGTAGCATTTGCTGGCAAACGAATAAGAGCTCCTTTTGGAGTAAAACAAAAAACTTGATCCTGAAATAACTGAAGTTTTGTAAACTCAAAGAAATGCTCAGGATTTTCTCCACTTTCCAACATTTCGACTAAATCTTTTAACCAATTATAGTCTTTAAGAGTATTGTAACTTACTTTTTCATTAGCTTTATAATTCCAATGAGCAGCCACACCTCTTTCAGCAAATTCATGCATTTCATGTGTTCTAATTTGAATTTCTATTTTTTGTCTTTTAGGACCAATGACTGCAGTATGAATCGATTTATAATTATTAGATTTTGGAACTGAAATATAATCTTTAAATCTTCCGGGAACCATTGACCATTCGGTATGAAAAATTCCAAGAGCACGATAACACATATCGACGCTATCAAGAATAATTCTAAAACCAACAATGTCTGTAATTTGTTCTAAGGAAATTCTCTTACTTTGTATCTTTCTCCAAATAGAAAATGGTGTTTTTTCTCTCCCAGCAACTTTAGCTTTAATATTTTTTTCTTCTAGTAATTTTAGAATTTTTTTTGAAATATCTGAAAAAGTTACACCGAGACTTTCTTTATTAAGAATTAATCGATCAGTAATTAATTTTCTAGCTTCAGGATTTAAAACATTAAAAGCTAAATCTTCAAGCTCATCACGAAAATTATGCATCCCCATTCTCTCAGCTAAGGGAGAATAAATTTCCATAGTTTCCTTTGCTATTCTTAATTTTTTTTCAGAGTCAGCAATATTGTTAATGGTTCGCATGTTATGAAGTCTGTCTGCAAGCTTAACTAATAAAACTCTAATGTCTTTGGACGTTGCAAGTATTAGTTTTCTAAAATTTTCAGCAACTGAGTACTCTTTTGACTTATCCTCTAATCTTGAAATTTTGGTAACTCCTTCAACGAGATCAGCTATTTCTTTTCCAAATAATTTATTTACTTCATTGTATGTTGCTTCGGTATCTTCAATAGTATCGTGTAGCAAAGCGGTAGTAATAGTGGCAGTATCAACTTTTAAATCACACAGTATTGCTGCTACTGCAATTGGATGAGTAATATAGGGATCCCCTGAAAGTCTTTTTTGATTTTTATGAACATCAAATGCAAAATTATAAGCTTTTTTAACAACATTTTCGTCAATGTAATTATATCGGCATATATTGTTATTTAATCCAAAGGGTAAAATTAAATAAAAGAAGTTTTGTAGTTTTTAAGCACCAAGGTGACCCGACTTACTCCTTGGAGAAGTACTGGGCCTTTGTCGAGGCCAAATATTTCAAGAACATGGAGAAATCGCGGAAAATCTTTAATGACATGATTCTGGCTAAGAGCAACGCGGCCAAGTTTGCCCAGATCTGGATTGAGTTCTTTGAACTGGAGAAAGAGTTTGGTGATGTTAAGCATCAACGGAAGCT
>JALRAW010000030.1 GCA_023257975.1 Candidatus Fonsibacter sp. | reverse complement strand
ATCATAGCAACAGCGTGTCATCATCGACTGGTGTAGCTGGGCTTTATAACGCGCCGACAGATTTAAGGATGGCACATATCGCGGCGGGCCTGAAAAAACGCCGCGCCGCATCAAAACGGCTGCGTTTCTATGGCATTATG
The DNA here is from genome assembly GCA_023257975.1 of Candidatus Fonsibacter sp. GTDB lineage: Bacteria > Pseudomonadota > Alphaproteobacteria > Pelagibacterales > Pelagibacteraceae > Fontibacterium > Fontibacterium subtropicum. Next base: position 7,310 of record JALRAW010000030.1, on the reverse strand, counting down.
GCGATCGATTTAGGAACAGCAAATACTCTAGTTTATGTTCGTGGAAAAGGAATTGTCTTAAATGAGCCGTCCGTTGTTGCAGTGATATCTAGAAATGGAAGAAATGAAGTTTTAGCAGTTGGTGAAGAAGCAAAACAAATGTTAGGACGTACACCTGGAAATATTACAGCGATAAGACCCATGAAAGATGGTGTGATAGCAGATTTCATAGTCACAGAAGAAATGATCAAACATTTTATTAGAAAAATCCACAAACGAAATGCTTTTGCAAACCCAAGAATTATTATTTGCGTTCCAACCGGATCAACTCCAGTTGAAAGAAGAGCTATTCAAGAAGCTGGTTATGCAGCCGGAGCAAGAAAAGTACAACTTATAGAAGAACCAGTCGCAGCAGCAATTGGAGCTGGACTTCCAATTTCAGAACCACAAGCATCTATGATTGTTGATATTGGCGGAGGAACTACCGAAATTGCAGTGATGTCTTTAGGCGGAATTGTTTATTCTCATTCTTTGAGAATTGCAGGAGATGCAATGGACAATGCAATTATTAATTTTATGAAAAAAAAGTTTAACTTATTAATTGGAGATTCAACGGCAGAGAGAATCAAAAAAGAAATAGGATCTGCTATTCCAACAGGTTCTGAAAAAACTTTTTTAATGAAAGGGAGAGATATTAGAACTGGAACTCCTAAAGAAGTTATTCTAACAGAAAAAGATACTGCGGAGGCTTTAGAGGGAGTTGTAAGTCAAATTATTAATGCAGTGAAACACGCTTTAGAAAATACTCCACCAGAATTGTCCTCAGATTTGGTTGATTCTGGAATGGTATTAGCAGGTGGAGGCGCATATTTAAAAAATTTAGACAAACTTATTAAAAAAGAAACAGGATTACCAGTTACTGTGGCAGAGGATGCATTATCATGTGTTGCAATTGGAACTGGAAAAGCTTTAGAGCAAGAAGGAATATTTTCTTCTATGCTAACTTCATATTAAAAAGTTATATTAATCTAATATGAGTCAAAATAGGCTTGCAAGAAGCTCAACTCCAGGCGTTTCAGCTCTACAAAAAACTATCAGTAAAAAATTTCTTCTTCCTTCTTATATTATAATTTCTTTTTTGTTTTTATTTTCAGAAAAAAGCGATCTTAAAGCTATAAGATTTTTAAAAGCATTAATAAATGATGGAATTACCTATACTATTTATATAGTTAATACTCCAGTTAAGATCGTTTCAGATTTTGGTAGTTCTGCTAGGCAGTACTTTAATTTCAATATTATTTTAGAAAATAAAAAACTCAAAGATGAAATTGATCAATTAAACGCAGAAAAACGAGAACTACAATTTTTTAAAAATGAGAATGAAAATTTAAAAAGAGTTTTAGGAATTAAAAATAGAGATGATTATGTATCTGTTTATGCAAAAATAATTCATGAGGATACCAATGAATTTGCTAAGAACTTAATTTTAACAATAGGTTCTAATGAGGGAATACAATTAGGGCAGGCCATCGTAAGAAATAACGTTTATCTTGGAAAAATTTCTGAAGTTAATTTATTTAGCTCAAAAGCTATGGTCATTACAGATTTAAACAGCAGAGTTCCTGTTGTAATTCCCTCAAGAGGAGTCAATGCAATTTTAAAGGGCAATGGTCTAGGAGGCGCACAATTACTTTTTCTTCCACAAAATGCTGTTTTTGAAAATAACGATCAAATTTATACTTCAGGTTCTGATGGGATTATCAAAGAAGGTCTTTATATTGGAAAAATAATTACTGATAATAAAAAAGATATTAAAAAAAGAAAATATTCAGTTGATCTTGGTTTTAAAGAACATCAGTTAAATTACGTCTCTGTATTAAAGGTCAAAAAATAATGAGTTCTTTTTTAGAAAAAATAAAATTTTATTCAGCGCATATTATTTTTACGCTTATTTGTATTAATGATAGTATTTTTATAAATACTTGGATTGCTCCAGGCCCAATTATAAATATTAAATATATATTAGTTTTTTATTTTAGTTTTTTTGATAAAGAACGTTTTTCGATTACATTTCTTTTTATTATAGGATTAATATTTGACTCATTGCAGGGAATGCCTTTTGGTATGACATCCATTTGTTTTATTATTTTAAGTAAATTAGCTTCATATTTAAAACAAAGAAGAACTCAGACAAATTTTCAAAATGAATTTATAGCTTTTGTCATATCTCTTTTAATAACACAAATTACATCAGTTATTATATTAAGTTATTTTTCTCAGACTCCGTTTGAATATTTATTGTTAGCTATCAACATGATTGTAAGTTTAATTTTTTACCCAGTAATAAGAACTTTGCTTAAAGTATTTTATCATTATTAGTTTTTAATGTCTGATTTTACTAAATTACAAAATGATAAAATTTTAAATTATTTATATAAAAATTTCAAAAAGATTGATTTTGATTTTATTGATCAAAATATTTTTTTAAAAAAATTAAATTATTTAAATTTTTTTGATAAGCAAGATTTATTAGTTAAAATTAGTAGATTATTTTTTGAGGATTTAGATAAAAAATTTTTAAAAGAAATTAAATCAAAAATTAATAAAATTTCTAAAACTAATGAAAAAATATCTTTTTTATTAAATAAAAGATTTCAGATAGAAAGAAAGAATAAAGAATTAATAAAAACTTTTTTAATTCATTTGATAAAAAATAATAGCACTAATAAAGTTTTAAATTATATATATTCTGTTTCAGATATTATCTGGAAGTATTCTAATGATCGTTCGGTAGATTTTAATTATTATACAAAGAGATTAATATTATCGTCAGTTTATCTAAAAATTTTAATGCTAACTTTTTATAATGAAAATTTAACACATAAAGATATAGATAAAGAAATTCAAAAAACCCTTGAACATGTAAGAAAAATATCTCAACTAAAAATAAAATTTGATTTTTTAAAAAATATTAATGATTTTTTTAGTTTTTTTTCTACACAAAAAGCAGGGAGGGGTTTTTAAAAGATTTTGGTTAAATGTCCCATTTTTCTTTTGTTTTTGATTTCTTTTTTTCCATAATCGTAAAAGAATTCATTCTTTGTGGTTTCTTTTGATCTATATTTTTTGATGTCATTTCCTAAAATATTATACATGATTGCTCTATGAAACCTATTTGGTTTTTTTAGTTTAAGATTACAAACTGCTCGGATATGATTTTCAAATTGACTTACATTATGAGCGTTTATTGTTAAGTGACCAGAATTATGAACTCTAGGAGCAATTTCATTTACTAGTAATTTATTATCTTTCGTTATAAAAAATTCAACACACATAGTTCCGATATAATTTAGTTTATCCGCAATTTTTTTTGCTATTTTTTTTGCTTCAACATTTAGTTTTGCACTTATATTTGCTGGTACCTGTGATTTTTGAAGTATTTGATTTTTATGAAGATTTTCAAAAGCATCAAACGAAACACTTTTTGATTTGTCTCTACTTATAATAATAGATATCTCTTTTTTAAAATTAATTAATTTTTCAATTATGTACTCTTTGTTCTTAAAAGAATACTTTAAAAAATCTATTTTGTTTTTAAAAAATACTTGTCCTTTTCCGTCATATCCAAGTCGTATTGTTTTAACTAAAGCTGGAAAAATATTATTATCTAATTTTTTTTTATTAATCTTTTTTAAATAATAAAATTTAGTTGTTTTTATTCCGATTGAATTTAAAAAAGTTTTTTCTTTTAATCTATCTTGAAGGGTTTTTATAATAGAGGGATTTGGTGAAACATTTATTTTTTTTTCAACATAATCAAGGGTTTTAAATGGAATATTTTCAAATTCAAAAGTTGCTAAATCAATATTTTTTATAAAAAAATCTAATTTTTTTTTATCTTTATAACTTGAAATAATAAAATCATCACAATAATAAATAGCTGGAGAGTCAGCACTATCAGTAAATACAAAAGTTCTGATATTAAGTTTATTTGCAGATTCAACCAAAAATTTTCCTAATTGACCGCCCCCAAATATTCCAAGGGTAAAGGTTTTTTTTTTCATTTCTTAGGGTTATGCTTCACTGATAGAGTTTGTTTATTTCTCCATATTCTTAAATTATTCGCGATTTTTTTATTATTAAGACTTAAAATTGAAGCGGCATATAGAGCAGCATTTTTTGCTCCAGTTTCTCCGATAGCAACAGTTCCAACTGGAATTCCAAAAGGCATTTGAACAATAGATAATAAACTATCTAATCCTTTTAAAGATTTTGTTTCAATAGGAACACCAATAACTGGCAAGTCTGTGATTGCGGCAACCATGCCAGGCAAATGAGCAGAACCACCAGCACCAGCTATAATAACTGAAATATTATTTTTCTTTGCAGAATTAGCAAACTCTACTAGTCTCATGGGAGTTCTATGAGCTGATACAATTTTTACTTTGTATTGAATTTTTAATTTTTTTAAGATTTCTGCAGATTTTTTAAGAGTAGCCCAATCTGATTTGCTTCCCATAATTATAGAAACAATAGATTTATTTTTTGGATTAAAAGACATATTTAGTTATAAAATAAGTTAAATTACTTATTAGCTTCTAGTTTTAATTTTGCTTTTTTTTGACTTTCAACTTTTCTATTAGCCTTTTCTACTGCTTTTTGTAGATCGATTTGAGTACATAGGTTTAAAGCCACAGGATCTTTGGGAGTTATATTTGAAGTGTTCCAATGCTTTCTACTTTTAACAGATTCCACAGTATTTTTTGTAGTGCCTACAAGTTTTGAAATTTGACCCTCAGATAATTGTGGGTAATTTTTTATCAACCAAGCAATTGCATCTGGTCTATCTTGTCTCTTTGATAGAGGAGTATATTTCGGTCCAACAACAGTTTTTATTTCATAATCTAATACTTTTTTGTTTATAGATAATGATTTATTAGGATCTTTGCTGCACTCTTCTATTTCTTCCCTAGTTAACTGATTTGCGAGTATTGGATTGTAAGCTTTTATTCCAACAGCAACATCACCATCAGCTATTCCTTTAATTTCAAGTTCATGAAGTTGACAAAAATCTGCTATTTGTTTGAAGGTAAGACTTGTATTCTCAAGCAACCATACCGCCGTAGCTTTTGGCATTAAAGGTTTATCAAGCATATATATTTATTTTTTAGGTGTTTTAGTTGTAAGGTTTTCAAATTTTTTATTAAATTTACTTACTCTTCCTTTATCAATAATTTTTTGTGAACCGCCTGTCCAAGCGGGATGAGATATTGGATCAATATCTAATTTCATAACATCGTTTTCTTTTCCCCAAGTAGATAAAGTTTCAAATTGACTTCCGTCAGTCATTACAACTTTTATCTTATGTGTTTTTGGGTGTATTTTTTCTTTCATATTTTAGAAGAAAGTTTTTATAACAAAATTAAATAAATAGACAACACTTCTTAACAAATAAAGCGCTTATTTGTTAACTTTTTTAATTAAAGATAAATAAAATATTATTGTTAAGGTAAGAATTGTTGAGTTTACATAAAAAGGCATATCTTTTCCAAAAAACAAAAACAAAATACCAGCTGCTGGTTGACCAATAAATCTAGAAATAGATTGAGCGGAATAAGCCGCGCCTAGAGCAAATCCTTTTTCATTTTTAGAACATTTTTTTGAAACCAAACTATTCAAACAAGGATTTGTTACGCCAATTCCATAACAAAGGAAAAATATTGCAATTGGAACTAAATAAATATTAGAGGTTGGAATTAGTAAAAAACCAAAGATTAAAAATAAAATTCCACTTTTTATTAACTGAATCTCATCAAAAAATTTTAGAAGTATCCTTAAAATAAATCCTTGAACTATAATTTGGCTTAAGCCAGCATATAACATAACTATTCCAACTTCTTTTGGACCCCATGTAAAAGTTTCTTTTATCCAGATTGCAAATATTCCCTCCATTCCAGAAAATCCAAAATAAACTATAAATATAATTAAAAAGAATGGAAATAATATTTTTTTTTTCATTAATTTAAATTGTAAATAAATTTTACTAAACGAATTTGTTATTGAAAAATTATTGAAAGATTTTTTTGATTCTTTTAAAAAAAAAGTCACAAATAATAAATTAAAAATATTAATTATGCATGCAATCCAAGCAACATTCGCTAGTGTCATTATAGTAAAATTAGATCCCGCTACTAACCCACCAAGCAATGGTCCTATTGTAAATCCTAAGCCAAACGCTACACCAAATAAACCCATGCCTTTAGCTCGATTTTTTTTGGAAGTAATGTCAGCAATATAAGCGGTACCAACAGAAACATTATTTTTAAATACACCTGCGATTATTCTTGATAAGAATATCATTAATAAACTTCCACTAATTGCTAAAATTAAATTAGCTAAAATTTCTGCAAAACAATTTAAAATAATAAGTGGTTTTCTACCAAATCTATCTGATAAACTTCCCCAGAATGGAGATGTAAAGAATTGAAAAAATGAAAATGATCCAAAAATTATTGTTATTAATAAAATATTGCCACCATATTCATGTATTAAAAATGGCAAAGTTGATATTAAAACTCCACTAAAAGCTAGAACATCAAGAAATAAAAAAATTAGAATTTTTAACATTTAAGAATTTATGCAAGCAAAGCAATAAGATCTTTATCTATTTTTGAATTTGTTGCTAAAAGGTTTCTGTCTTCAATATATTTATCACCACCTTTAAAATCAGTAACTGTACCACCAGCTTCTTTAACAATTATTATTCCAGCTGCAATATCCCAATAATTTAAGTTTCTTTCCCATACACCATCACATCTTCCGCTAGCAAGATAAGCAAGATCCAGCGCTGAACTTCCAAATTTTCTAGTTGCTGCAACTTTTCTACTTACAGATTCATATTCCTTGAAAAATATTTCTTTATTTTTATAAGAAAGAATGGGACCTCCAGTAAGAAGAACACATTCATCGATATTTTTTCTTGATGAAACACGAATTCTTGTATTATTCAAATATGCTCCTTTACCTTTTTCTGCGTAAAACATTTCATTAGTTATAGGATTAAAAATCATGCCACATATAATTTCTTTATTTTTTTCTAAACCTATTGAAATTGCAAAATAAGGAACACCATGCAAAAAATTTGTAGTTCCATCGATAGGATCAATAATCCATTTAAATTCAGTATTTTTTTCAGATGAACCACTTTCTTCGGCTAGAAATGAATAATCAGGTCTAGCAAGAGATAGTTCATTAATAATTATCTTTTCAGTCCTTTTATCTGAGTTTGTTACAAAATCTCCGGGGCCTTTTTTTGATACTTGTAATTTTTC
>JALRAW010000174.1 GCA_023257975.1 Candidatus Fonsibacter sp. | reverse complement strand
ATTTAAACTAACATACCTTTGAGCATAGGTTATAAAATTAATGCTACTAAAAATTATAATTAATAAGAAAATTCGAATAGACAAATTTGAATTTTTAATCCTTATTTTTTAATACCAACAAAGGTATTGTACAGTAAAAATCTTTTTGGTATCTTGCAAAAACAAGAAGTGCTCGTTTAATGAATATATCTAAAGTTTCAAGTTCACAGATAGAAATTATTGAGAAAAATAATGACTATTTAAGTTTTTATATAAAAAATAATTTAGTTTTAAGTAAAATCATTGGTGAGTTTGATTCCAATCTTAAAGAAATAGAAAATATTACTAATACGAAAATAAATTTAAGAGGAAATCTAATGATCGTTCGTGGTGATTTGAATAACAGACAGTCGGTCGTTCAAATTATGGATAATCTCATAGCAAAATTTGTAAACACTAATAGCATCGAAAAAGAAGATATAAAAACTATCTTTGATGTAACCAAGATGAATAGAGCTGAGGAAAATCCTAATTCAATCTATGGAGATAATGATGCTATTAAGACTGCTAAAAAAATTATTCTACCAAGATCAGAAAAACAAAAAATTTACGTTGATGCTTTAAAAAATCATAGAATTGTAATGGCATTAGGACCTGCTGGAACTGGAAAAACATTCTTGGCGGTTGCGGTAGCTGTAACTTTTTTATTAGAAGATAAAGTAAAAAAAATAATATTATCAAGACCTGCAGTGGAAGCTGGAGAAAATTTAGGTTTTTTACCCGGTGATATGAAAGATAAAATTGATCCTTATCTTATTCCTCTTTACGATTCTCTTTATGAACTATTAGGTTACGAAAAAATTCAAAGAAAAATAGAAGAGGGGATAATAGAAATTGCACCACTTGCATTTATGCGTGGAAGAACGCTTAAAGACTCATTTGTCATATTAGATGAAGCACAAAATGCAACGTTTACTCAAATTAAAATGTTTCTAACTAGACTTGGTAATAACTCAACAATGGTGATTAATGGAGATCCATCACAAGTTGATTTGGCAAAGTCAAAAGAGTCAGGACTTTATGAGACCACAAAAATTCTTAAAGATGTTAAAGAAATTAAAACTATAAACTTTGATCATAGCGATGTTATGAGACATCCTTTGGTTTCTAAAATTGTTAAGGCTTATGATGATTATAAAAAAAAAGAGCCAAATGGTAAAAGTTAATTTAGTTATTGATAATAAGAACTGGAAATCTAGATATCCTAAAATTAATTTGTTTCTTAACAAAAGTATAAAAAAGATTTTATCATTTATTTTTTTATCTCGAGCAACTACCTTTGAAATATCTGTTCTTCTAACGGGTACAAAAAATATGAAGGGTCTTAATAAAAGATTTAGAAAAATAAATAAAGATACAGACGTTTTATCATTTCCAGCTGAGGAAAAAAAATTCTTTAAGAAGGATCTTAAATTTAATGAAAAAATTTACCTTGGAGATATAGCGTTAAGCTATGAATATATTGTCGCGATTATTAAAAAGCAGAATATAAGTTTTGATGATTATTTTAAAAAGATTTTAGTCCACGGTGTTTTGCATCTAATTGGTTATGAACATAATTCATTTAAAAAATATAAAAAAATGCATTTGTTAGAGCAAAAAATTATCAGAAATATTTAAAACCAAAGATGTCAAAAAAAAATATCCTTTTTTTTTATATTTTTTTATTGCTATTGGGTTCTCTATCTAGCTTTTCTTTACCTCCTTATAATTTTATCTTTATAAATTTTATTACTTACTCTCTATTTTTGTATTTAATAATTCTGTTTAAAGAGAAAAGAGTTAAATTATCTAGTTTCTTTTTTTTAGGTTTTGCTTTTGGCTATGGATATTTTGTAAGTAGCCTTTACTGGGTAGCGCACTCATTAACTTTTGATAAACAGTTAACTTTTTTAATTCCCGTTGCCATATTCGGTCTACCTATTTTACTTGCTGTATTTTACGGCTTTGCAGTACTCGTAATCCATTCTTTTATAAAAAGAGATTATATGTTTTTATTAATCTTTTCTATTTCCTTATCTGTATTTGAATATTTACGAGGAATATTATTTACGGGGTTTTCTTGGAATCTAATATCTTATTCATGGAGTTTTTCACTAGAGAACATTCAAATATTAAAATTTATTGGCACATATACTTTTAACTTTTTTAGCATTCTTATCTTTTCAATTTACTTTAATTCTTTATGGCCTTTGCAGTTTAAGAAAATATTAATTAATTCTGTTTTTTTATTTAGTATTTTAATTTCTAATTACTTATTTGGAAAAATTATTATAAAAAATTCAGAGTTGAATCACTATAACGAAGTTAAAGTAAAAATAGTTCAGCCCAATATTGATATTGCAAAGACTTGGGGCATTGAAAATGAGAATAGAAATTTAATTTCTTTAATTAATCTTAGCAAAACTAATAAAGATGAAAGAACTTTAATTGTTTGGCCCGAGGGGATGATCCAGCAGACCAATCCTAAAGATCTATATAAATATAAAGAATATTTTAATAAAAATTTTTCTAAAAATCATTTAGTGATTGTCGGCGTAACTAATCCAAGCATTTCTGGTAATAAAATTAATTTTTATAATTCTTTAGTGATACTGAATAATAATGCTGAAGTTGTTAGCGTTTACAACAAAATAAAACTTGTTCCATTTGGAGAATTTATCCCTTTTGAAAATTTATTAACAAAATGGGGATTAAAAAAAATCACATTTGGGTACAGTTCTTTCTCTTCAGGAAATGAAAGAAAAGAGATTAAAATATTTAATAATTTATCTTTCCTGCCTTTGCTTTGTTATGAAATAATTTATTCTGGAGATCTTAAACTTAATTCTAAAGACTATAATTTTATAATTAATATTTCAGAAGATGGTTGGTTTGGAGACTCAATTGGTCCTTATCAACATTTAACTCAAGCAGTTTTTAGAGCAGTAGAGCAAGGCGTTCCAATTGTAAGATCAACTAACAAAGGAATGTCTGCTTTTATTTCTCCAAATGGAAAAATTATAAATTCTTTAGAGTTAAATAAATCTGGATTTATTGATTTAAAATTGTCCTTTTTAAAAGGAAAAACCTTATTTTCTTTATTAGAAAACTATATTTTTTATTTTATAATCTTCTTAAGTATTATATTCGTTATTGCTCTTAGAAAATTAAATAAGAATGGCTAAACAAGATTATATATTTACCAGTGAATCAGTATCAGAGGGACATCCCGATAAAGTTTGTGACATTATATCAGACTCAGTGCTTGATCTATATTTATCAAAATTTCCAGAAAGTAGAGTTGCTTGTGAAACTTTAGTAACTACAAATACGGTTGTGATTGCTGGCGAAGTAAGAGGGCCCGACATAAAAAGCGATGAAATTGAAAAAGTTATTAGATCTAGAGTTAAAGATATTGGTTACGAACAAGAAGGTTTTCATTGGAAAAATTTAAAATTTACAAACTATCTTCATAGTCAATCACAAGACATAGCTGCAGGCGTTGATTCATCCGGTAATAAAGATGAAGGCGCAGGTGATCAAGGAATAATGTTTGGCTACGCCTGCACAGAAACAAAAGATCTGATGCCAGCACCGATAAGTTATTCTCACAAAGTTTTACAATTAATGTCAGAAGCTAGAAAATCTGGAAAAGAAAAATTTTTAAGACCGGATTCAAAAAGCCAATTCTCAGTTATTTATGAAAAAGGAAAACCGAAAGCAATTTCTTCAATAGTTGTTTCAACACAACATGATGAGAGTGTTGATCAAGAAAAAGTTAAAGAAATTGTGCGTCCTTACGTTTTGTCTGTAATTCCAAAAGGATGGATGTGTGATGAGAAACATTTTTATGTTAACCCAACGGGTAGATTTGTTATTGGTGGACCTGATGGTGATACAGGATTAACTGGTCGAAAAATTATCGTTGATACTTATGGCGGAGCAGCGCCTCATGGCGGAGGAGCATTTTCAGGAAAAGATCCCACAAAAGTGGATCGATCAGCAGCTTACGTTGCAAGATATTTAGCAAAAAATATTGTTGCCGCAGGTGTTTCAGAAAAATGTTTAATTCAATTATCTTATGCAATTGGAGTGTCACAACCTCTTTCAATCTACATCGATTTATTTGATGGCGAAGATAAAAAATCAAAAAAGATTGAAGAAATTATTTCTAAAAATTTTAATTTAAGTCCAAGAGGTATTCGTGAGTTATTAAAACTTAATAAACCAATTTACCAAAAAACAGCGGCCTACGGACATTTTGGCAGACAACCAGAGGACAATGGTTCTTTTAGCTGGGAAAAAATAGATTTAATTAAATATTTTCAATCAAAAGTATAATTTGATCGACGACAAGAAAAAGATTTTTTTCGGAAGGTCAAAATCAAGAGCCTTATCCAAAAGTAAAAAATTTTTTTATGAAAACCATAAAAAAGATTTTTTAGTTAATTTCGAAGACATAAAATTAATTAAAAATAAAGATTTTGTTTTAGAAATAGGATTTGGTTTAGGAGAAAATTTATTATTTCAAGCAAGTACTAATCCAAAAGATTATTTTATTGGAGTTGATCCGTTTGTTAATGGTGTAGCTAATATTATCCAAAAAGCTAAAGAATTAAACTTAAATAACATTTCAATTTTAGATACACCGGTGCAAAAAGTTATAGATAATTTTTTAGATAATTTTTTTTCAAGAATTTTTATTTTATTTCCTGACCCATGGATGAAGAATAGGCAAAAAAAAAGAAGATTACTTAATTATTTATTTTTAGAAAAAATTTTAAAAAAGATGAAACTTAAATCGACGTTAATATTTATAACGGATGATCAGGATTATTTTAATTACGTGTTAAAAGAGATTTCTTTATTAAAGAAAAAGAATGATACTTTTGAATACAGTTTGAACAACAAGCATCCCATAGTGGATACAAAATACTTAAATAAAGCCAATAAATTAAAAAAAGATATTTATTTTTTAAATCTTGATAAGTTAAAAAATGTAGCATAGATTAAAAGAAATTATTGAAAAGTACAGAATGGGCTTAGGCCCATTTTTTTTTACAGGAAACAAAACTAATGTTAAATAACAGAGTTGATACAGTAGAACTAATAAGGATAGTTGATGCTGTAGCAAATGAAAAATCGATTGATAAAGAGCTTGTTATTACTTCTATGGAAGAAGCCATAGAGAAAGCTGCAAGAACTCGCTATGGACAAGAGAATAATATTTATGTTTCAATTAATAGAGCCAATGGCCAAATTGAATTAGGCAGAAAATTAAAAGTTGTAGAAAATCCAGCAAATAGTCAAAACGAAATTAGTTTAAAGGAAGCTAAAAAGATCAAAGGTGATATTGCGCTAGATCAAGAAATTTTAGAGCCGTTACCACCAATTGATTTTGGTAGAATAGCTGCTCAAGCCGCGAAACAAGTTATCACTCAAAAAGTAAGAGATGCAGAAAGAGAAAAACAATATAACGAATTTAAAGATAAGATTGGTGAAGTTTTAAGTGGAATTGTAAAAAGAATAGAATTTGGAAATATCATCGTTGATTTGCAAAAAGCTGAATCAATTATTAAACGAGATGAATTAATCCCAAGAGAAAACATAAAAGTAGGTGATCGTGTCAAAGCTTATTGTTATGATGTAAGAAAAGAAGCAAAAGGTCCCCAAATATTTTTATCAAGAGCACATCCTCAATTTATGGCAAAACTATTTAAACTTGAAGTTCCAGAAATTTATGAGGGAACAATTGAAATTAAATCGGTAGCAAGAGATCCAGGAAGTAGAGCAAAAATTTGTGTCACATCAAAAGATAAATCTATAGATCCAGTGGGCGCTTGTGTTGGTATGAGAGGAAGCAGAGTGCAAGCTGTTGTAAATGAATTACAAGGAGAAAAAATTGACATTATTCATTGGTCAGAAGATCCAGCAACACTTGTGATTAATGCTTTAGCTCCTGCAGAAGTTCAAAAAGTAGTTTTAGATGAAGCTTCAAAAAGAATTGAAGTTGTAATTGATGAAAATAATCTTAGCAAAGCAATTGGAAGACGAGGACAAAATGTAAGACTTGCTTCTAAGTTAATGAATTATGAGATCGATATTTTAACAGATCAAGAAGAAACAGAAAAAAGACAATCAGAATTTAAAATTAAAACAAAGCGATTTATTGAAAGTTTAGAAATAGACGAAATGATGGCGCAACTTTTAGTATTAGAAGGATTTTCTTCAATTAAAGAAATCGATGGAGCTCCTTTAGAAGAAATTACTAAGATTGATGGTTTTGATGCAGAGACAGCAAAAGAGTTAAAAGAAAGAGCAAAAGAATATTTAGAAACAGAGTCTAAAGAAATATCAAATAGAGTTAAAGAATTAGGCATTCAGGATGACCTTATGAATCATCCAGGATTATCACTTGGGATG
>JALRAW010000165.1 GCA_023257975.1 Candidatus Fonsibacter sp. | reverse complement strand
CGGAATAACATTATATAATTCACGACTGCAAAGATTAACATTAGGATATAAAGAGAATTTCCATTTATGAAACTATAATAACATGGCTCACTACCCATCATGAAGAATAGAAATAATGATATTTGGAAAACCAATGCAAATATAAACCATTCCTTTATATAATTCTTATTTGAGATATTTGCACATTCACATTTTGACTTTTCAATATTAACCAAACTAGTTATGATCAATGATATAATAATGATTGATAAAACTAATGATACATAAAAACTACGATTGCCTGATTTGCAAGCAGATTCAGTTAAGTCCATCTTAATAATTGACATAGATTTTTATTTTAATCTCTTTATAAAAATGGAGTATTTACGCACGGCTTTTAAGAAATCCTCAAATGTTTTTATTTTTTTATAACTTAAAGATCTTCTTATCTTATTATATAAGAATGGCCAATGTTTTTTGAATACTTACAAAATTACTTAACTATTTTAATCTTTTTGTTCGTTGCGATCGGAATTGGAATAGCTTTCATCGTTGTTAATTTTCTTTGTGCACCAAGTAAGCCGGATGCTGAAAAACTTTCAGCTTATGAGTGCGGTTTTGAACCGTTTGGGGACTCTAGAATGAAGTTTGATGTACGTTTTTATTTAGTCTCAATTCTTTTCATAATATTTGATCTTGAGGTGGCGTTCCTTTTTCCTTGGGCGATTACTTTAGGTCAAATTGGTTCATTGGGTTTTTGGTCAATGATGATTTTTCTTGGAATACTAACTGTTGGTTTTATTTATGAATGGAAAAAAGGAGCTTTGGATTGGGAATGATTCAAAATAAATTAGATCAAATTCCTGAAGAATTTAAAGAGCTCGCAAAAGAATTTAGTGAAAAAGGTTTTATTACTACTTCTAGTGAAAATTTAATTAATTGGGCAAGAACAGGTTCTTTACATTGGATGACATTTGGTCTTGCATGTTGCGCAGTAGAAATGATGCAAGCATCCATGCCACGATACGATCTTGAAAGATTTGGAGCCGCACCAAGAGCATCACCAAGACAATCGGATGTGATGATTGTTGCTGGAACTTTAACAAATAAAATGGCTCCAGCACTTCGTAAAGTTTATGATCAGATGCCAGAACCTCGTTATGTAATCTCTATGGGAAGTTGCGCTAATGGGGGTGGCTACTATCACTATTCATATGCTGTAGTTAGAGGCTGTGACCGTATCGTTCCTGTTGATGTATATGTGCCAGGCTGCCCACCATCTGCAGAAGCATTGTTATATGGAATTTTGCAATTACAAAAGAAGATAAGAAGAGAAGGAACATTCGAGAGATAATTATGCACAAAGTTAATTTCGATAACAATATAAAAAATGAATTTAAATCACTAAATATAACTGAAAATTTTTCTGAACCAGTTCTCGAAATATCTTCAGAGGAGTTGTCAGGTTTATTAATTTATTTACGTGATAATAAAAATCTAAGATTTAGACAACTCATTGATATTTTAGGAGTTGATTATCCTAAACGCGAAAATAGATTTGATGTTATTTATTTATTATTGAGTCATGAATTTAATAACCGAATTACAGTTAAAACTTCAGTAAAATCGGATGATACTTTACCAAGCGTTGTTCCAATTTTTCCAGTAGCCAATTGGTTTGAAAGAGAGGCATTTGATATGTACGGGATTAAGTTTGCAAACCACCCAGATCTTAGAAGAATTCTAACTGATTATGAGTTTGAGGGTTTTCCGCTTAGAAAAGATTTTCCTTTATCAGGCCATACAGAGGTTCGATATGATGATGAAGTTAAAAAAGTAGTCTATGAACCAGTAAAATTATCCCAAGCTTACAGAGATTTTGATTTTGAATCACCATGGGAAGGAACAAAGTACATCAAGAAGGAGCAGGATAAGAGATAATGGCAAAAGAAACAAAAACCATGAATTTAAATTTCGGTCCGCAGCATCCTGCGGCGCATGGAGTGTTAAGATTAATTCTTGAACTAGATGGTGAAGTTATCGAAAGAGCAGATCCACATATTGGCTTACTACATCGAGGAACAGAAAAATTAATTGAAAATAAAACTTATACTCAAGCCATCCCTTATTTTGATAGATTAGATTACGTTGCTCCGATGAATCAAGAGCATGCATTTGCTCTTGCGATTGAAAAATTATTAGACATAAAAGTCCCAGCTCGAGGAAGTTATATTCGAGTGGTTTTTTGTGAGATTGGAAGAATTTTAAGTCACATTTTAAATATTACAACTCAAGCATTAGACGTTGGGGCATTAACGCCATCTCTTTGGGGATTTGAAGAGAGAGAACGATTAATGGTGTTTTATGAAAGAGTTTCAGGATCACGATTACATGCAAATTATTTTAGACCTGGCGGAGTTCATCAAGATTTACCTGTTGGACTTAAAGAAGATATTTTAGATTTTTGTAAAAATTTCCCAAAAGTAATTGATGATTTAGAAAATCTTCTTACGGACAATAGAATATTTAAACAAAGAAATGTTGATATTGGAATTGTAAGTCCACAAGATGCAGTAGCCCATGGTTTTTCTGGAGTGATGTTGAGAGGATCTGGAATTGCTTGGGATCTTAGAAGATCACAGCCTTATGAAGTTTATGATCAATTTAAATTCAAAATTCCAATTGGAAAAAATGGAGATTGTTATGATCGTTATCTTTGCAGAATTGAAGAGATGCGTGAGAGTACAAAAATTATCGTTGATGCTTTAAAAAATCTTCCAGAAGGTCCTGTGATGACAACGGATGGAAAAGTATCACCTCCATCGAGAGCTGCCATGAAAAAATCTATGGAAGCTTTAATTCATCACTTTAAATTATTTACTGAAGGCTATCATGTTCCAAAAGGTGAAGTGTACGCATGTGTTGAAGCACCTAAAGGAGAGTTTGGCGTTTATTTAATTGCTGATGGTTCTAATAAACCCTATCGATGTAAAATTAAAGCTCCAGGTTTTGCACACTTGCAAGCAATGGATTATGTCGTAAAGGGTCATATGTTAGCAGACGTTCCTGCAGTTTTAGGATCTATGGATATTGTATTTGGGGAGATTGATCGATGAGTGGTAAACATGTTGCAAAAGATCAACCTACTTCGTTTGAATTTAATACTACCAATCAAAAGCGTATTGAAGAAATTCTAAAAAAATACCCTCCAGAGCGAAAAAAGAGCGCAGTAATGCCACTTTTAGATCTTGCACAAAGACAGCATAATAACTGGATACCTAATGCGGCAATAAAAAAAATAGGGGAAATTTTAGGCGTTCCATACATAAAAGTTTATGAGGTTGCAACTTTTTATACGATGTACAATTTAGCGCCGGTTGGAAAATACTTTGTACAAGTTTGCACAACATCTCCATGTATGATCAGAGGCTCTGGAAAAATTGTTAACCTTTGTAAGAAATATATCTCAGAAAAAGAAGGAAAATTAAGTGAAGACAAAAATTCATCTTGGATTGAAGTTGAATGTTTAGGTGCATGTGTGAGTGCTCCGATGATGCAAATAAATGATGATTTTTATGAAGATCTAACAGTAGAGACAGCAACTAAAATTTTCGAAGGAATTAAAAACGATAAATTACCAAAACCAGGATCGCAAAAAGGTCGAATAGGTTTTGAACCTAATAAAAGATTAACATTAGTAAAAAATTAGATGCTACAAGATAAAGATAGAATATTTACAAATTTGTATGGAGATTTTGGTTGGGATGTAAAATCTGCAAAGTCTCGAGGTGATTGGAAAGATACTAAAGATATTATTGCAAAAGGAAAAGATTGGATCATTAATGAAGTAAAACTCTCTGAACTTCGCGGTCGAGGAGGGGCAGGATTTCCAACTGCTATGAAATGGTCTTTTGCTCCTAAAGAAGTAAAACCAGGTCGTCCTCATTATTTAGTTATTAATGCAGATGAATCGGAACCTGGAACTTGTAAAGATAGAGATATTTTAAGATTTGAACCGCAAAAACTAATTGAAGGATGTTTAATCGCATCTTATGCAGTGAATGCAAATAGTTGTTATATTTATATTCGTGGTGAGTACATTGCAGAAAGTAAGATTTTACAAACAGCAATCGATGAAGCTTACAAAGAAGGATTGATTGGAAAAAATGCGTGTGGAACTGGTTTTAATTTAGACATTTATATTCATTTAGGAGCAGGCGCATATATTTGTGGAGAAGAAACTGCATTACTTGAAAGTTTAGAAGGTAACAAAGGACAGCCAAGATTAAAACCACCATTTCCGGCTTTAATAGGTCTTTATGGATGTCCAACAATTGTAAATAATGTTGAGACAATTGCAGTAGTGCCGACAATATTAAGAAGAGGAGGCAAATGGTTTGCAGGATTTGGTAGACCGAAAAACACAGGCACAAAAATTTTCTGTATCTCTGGAAACGTTAACAACCCATGTAACGTTGAAGAGGAAATGGGAATTCCTTTAAAAGATTTAATAGAAAAACATGCAGGCGGAGTAATTGGTGGATGGGATAATTTACAAGCAGTTATTCCAGGCGGATCATCAATGCCATTACTTAGCAAAAGTATTTGCGATACAATAAAAATGGATTTTGACTCTTTAGTTGAGGCTAAAAGTGGACTTGGTACTGCTGGAATTGTCGTAATCGATAAGTCCCAAGATATTGTTAAAGTTATTGCCAGAATTGCTAGATTTTATAAGCATGAAAGTTGCGGTCAATGCACGCCTTGTCGAGAAGGATCTGGTTGGATGTGGAGAATGTTAGAGCGAATTGCAAAAGGGGATGCAGAGGTTGCAGAATTAGACATGTTAATGGATGTGACTAAACAAATTGAAGGTCATACGATTTGCGCATTTGGTGAAGGATCTTCTTGGCCAGTTCAAGGTTTATTAAGACACTTTAGAACTGAGATGGAAGAAAGATTAACTCATAAGAAATATATTGATGCCTAAAGTTAAAGTAGATGGAATTGAAGTCGAAGTCCCACAGGGCGCAACAGTTTTGCAGGCTTGTGAAGTTGCTGGAAAAGAAATTCCAAGATTTTGCTATCACGAAAGATTATCCATCGCTGGCAATTGTAGAATGTGTTTAGTTGAGATGGAAAAATCTCCAAAACCAGTTGCGTCATGCGCAATGCCTGTAGCTGATGGGCAAGTTATTTATACAAATACTGAGATGGTGAAAAAAGCAAGACAAGGTGTGATGGAATTTCTACTTATTAATCACCCATTAGATTGTCCTATTTGCGATCAAGGTGGTGAGTGTGATCTTCAAGATCAATCTATGAAGTACGGAGTTGATAAATCTAGATACGAATTAAATAAAAGATCAGTAAAAGAAAAATACATGGGACCGTTAATTAAAACGGTTATGACAAGATGTATTCACTGTACCCGTTGTGTAAGATTTGCAGAAGAGATTGCAGGCGTACCAGAAATTGGCGCAATTAATCGTGGTGAGAATATGGAAATTACAACTTATTTAGAAAAAACTTTAGATTCAGAATTGTCAGCTAATGTAATTGATCTTTGCCCAGTTGGCGCTTTAACATCTAAACCATATGCTTTTGAAGCAAGACCTTGGGAGTTAACTAAAACTGAAAGTATTGATGTAATGGACGCTGTTGGTTCTAACATTCGAGTAGATACAAAAGGTTGGGAAGTTAAAAGAATATTACCAAGAGTGAATGATGAAATTAACGAAGAATGGCTTTCTGATAAATCTCGTTATGCATGTGACGGATTATTAAGAAATAGATTAGATACTCCTTTCATTAAAATTAATGGCAAACTTCAAGCTTGTAGTTGGGATGAAGCGTTTAAATTTATCTCCGACAACATCAGAGGTTTGACTGGAGATAAGTTTTTTGGAGCAGTTGGTGATTTAGTTGATGTTGAAACTATGTATATGTTTAAGAGATTTTTTAAAGACGTCTTATCATCGGACAATATCGATTTTAGATCTACGAATTATTTTATCGATCCATCACACAAAGCTAATTATTTATTCAACACCTCTATATCTCGATTAGAAGAAGCAGATTTAGTAGTATTAGTTGGAACTAATCCAAGATTAGAGGCAACCATCATAAATGCTAGAATTAGAAAGGCTTATTTAGCTAGAAAAACTAAGGTTTATTCAATTGGTGACGTGGGTGATCTTACATATCCGTATGAGAATGTTGGATCCTCCTTTTCAGCACTGGGAGAAATTTTAGCAAAAAATGGGAAAATTTATAACAGTCTTAAATCTGCAAAGAAGCCAGTTTTTATTATCGGTGAATGCGGGTTAAGTTCAAATGGGGAATATGTTTTAGAAACTGTTAAAAAGATTTTAAAAGATAATAATTTTTTAAATAATGACTGGAATGGTTTAAACATTCTTCATCAAAACGCATCAAGTGTTGGCGCTATATATTTAAATTTACTTAAATCTAATTTTTTAGACAAATTAAATGACGATACTTTAAAGGCAGTTTATCTTTTAGGTGCTGATCAAATTAAAGTTAAACCCGTTAATAAATTTATAATTTATCAAGGATCACACGGTGGATTGAATAGTAAAATTGCTGATGTCATTTTACCGGGTGCTGCTTATACAGAAAAACAAGGATTATACGTTAA
This sequence comes from Candidatus Fonsibacter sp., assembly GCA_023257975.1. Lineage (GTDB taxonomy): Bacteria > Pseudomonadota > Alphaproteobacteria > Pelagibacterales > Pelagibacteraceae > Fontibacterium > Fontibacterium subtropicum. The sequence continues at coordinate 4,239 of JALRAW010000165.1, read as the reverse complement.
TACCGAAGGTAGAGTGCAAGACGCTAATAAAGCAAGTTTCCCTCCAGGCAATGCTAAAGAAGATTGGAAAATACTTAGAGCATTGTCAGATGAATTTAAAAAGACAATTGATATTAATACTCATCAAATTTTAAGAGAAAATTTATTTAAAGACTATCCAATATTTAAAGAGGTAGATCAATTACCTAAATCTACAATCGATAGTCTAACATTTAAAAATGTAACCCCTATAAATGGAAATATTAAAATTACTGATTTTGACTTTTATTTCTCAAATATTATCGCAGCCTCATCTAAAACAATGGATGAGTGTAAGAAAGCTAAACAAATTTTGCAAATGACAGGAACGGATAATTAATGTTTTTAGAATATTTAAATATTGTTTTGTATGATCTTTTAAAGATCGCAGCTTTACTTGTTCCGGTTTTAATTGCTGTTGCAATGATTGTTTGGGTGGATCGAAGAGTGTGGGGCGCTGTTCAGCTTAGAAAAGGCCCTAACGTTGTTGGACCTTTTGGATTGCTACAAACTGCTGCAGATGCACTTAAATATATTTTTAAAGAAATTATTATTCCAATTCATGCAAACAAAGTAATTTTTATAATTGCTCCAATTGTAACAATGTCTTTAGCATTAATTGCTTGGGCAGTTATTCCATTTAGCGAAACTTTAGTACTTGCAAATATTAACGTTGGAATTCTTTATATCTTCGCAGTTTCATCTCTTGGTGTTTATGGAATTATTATGGCTGGTTGGGCATCGAACTCTAAGTATCCATTTTTAGGAGCACTAAGATCTGCAGCGCAGATGGTTTCATATGAAGTATCCATTGGATTTATTATAATAAATGTATTGCTTTGCGCTGGATCTTTAAACTTGGTGGATATCGTCCTTGCCCAGAAGAATATTTGGTATGCCATCCCATTATTCCCTATGTTTGTTATCTTTTTCATCTCTGCATTAGCTGAGACGAATAGACCTCCATTTGATTTACCAGAGGCTGAAGCTGAGTTAGTTGCGGGTTATCAAACTGAATATTCAGGAATGATGTACGCATTATTTTGGTTGGGTGAATATGCAAATATTTTATTATTATGTGGATTGGGTTCTGTTTTATTTTTAGGTGGCTGGTTATCTCCTATTGATGCTTATCCGTTTAATGCAATTCCATCCCCACTTTGGTTAATTTTTAAAATATTATTTTTATTTATTTTATTTGCTTTGGTGAAAGCGATTGTGCCTCGTTACCGTTACGATCAACTAATGAGATTAGGTTGGAAAGTATTTTTGCCATTCTCATTATTCTGGGTCGTATTAACAGCTACGTTTTTATATTTTTTTAACTTATTACCAAAATGAAAATAAAATTTTCTAGAGTATTAAAAATAATTTTTTTATCAGAATTTGTTAAAGGGCTTTATCTTGCATTTATTTATATGTTTAAAAGAAGAGCAACGGTCAATTATCCATTTGAAAAAGGACCTATCAGTCCAAGATTTAGAGGTGAACATGCTCTACGAAGATATCCTGACGGAGAAGAGAGATGTATTGCTTGTAAGTTATGCGAAGCAGTTTGTCCTGCTCAAGCCATTACGATTGAAGCAGAACCAAGAGAAGACGGATCTAGAAGAACAACTCGATATGACATTGATATGCTTAAATGTATTTATTGTGGACTATGTCAAGAGTCTTGTCCTGTTGATGCAATTGTTCAAGGACCAAATTTTGAATTTGCAACAGAGACAAGAGAAGAACTTTATTACAATAAAGAAAAACTTCTAGAAAATGGCGATAAGTGGGAAAAAGAGTTAGCGCATAACATTAAAGTAGATAAGTCATTCAGATGATAGCGCACGCAATAATTTTTTATTTATTATCTTCAATTACTATCCTTTCAAGTATTATGGTTATTTCATCTAAAAATACTGTTCATTCAGTTTTCTTTTTAATTTTGGCATTCGTAAATGTTTCTTGTTTATTCATTATGATTGGCGCTGAGTTTATAGGTATGATTTTACTTATTGTTTATGTCGGGGCTGTTGCTGTTTTATTTTTATTCGTAGTAATGATGTTAGAAGGAAATTTTGTTAAAGTTAAACAAGGTTTCCTGCAGTATATGCCATTTGGTTTTTTTATTGCTTTAGTAATATTTTTTGAATTAATTATTATTATTGGAAGCTGGCAGTACAAATCTGAATTTATTAAGACTGCAAAAATTACCTATGATGCAAAGGAGACTAATACTGAACAGATTGGAAAATTAATTTACACAGATTATTTCTTACCATTTCAGCTTTCAGGGATAGTTTTATTAGTTGCTATGATAGGCGCTATTTTACTCACTTTTAGACGTAGAGATAACCTTAAGAGACAAGATATTTTAAAACAATCTTCTCGTGAGAGAGAAGATTCAATTGAGCTAGTGGATGTTGAAAGTAACAAAGGAGTAAAAGTTAATGATTGAAATTACTCTAGCTCACTATCTATTTTTGTCTGCAATCATTTTTACATTAGGAGTGTTTGGAATTTTTGTTAATCGTAAAAATGTAATTGTAATTTTAATGTCTATTGAATTAATTCTGCTTTCAGTAAACATTAATATGGTCGCTTTTTCTGTTTATTTGCAAAATATAACAGGTCAGATTTTTACTCTATTTATATTAACGGTTGCAGCAGCTGAAGCTGCAATTGGTCTTGCTATACTTGTGGTGTTTTTCCGAAATAGAGGATCAATTCAAGTTGAAGACATCAATTCAATGAAAGGTTAAATGCTTTATTTAATATTATTTTTACCTTTGCTTGGTTCATTTATTTCAGCTTTCTTTTATAAAAAGATTGGTGACAAAACTTGTCAAATTATAACTTCTGCATTTGTTATAATTGGTGCAATTCTTTCTTCAATTATTTTACTTGAGACAATAAAGACTGGAAAAATTTATGAGTATCCAATTCTTAACTGGATTACATCTGGATCATTAAAACTGCATTGGTCTATTTATGTAGATTCACTTACAGCAGTCATGCTTGTTGTTGTAAATTCAGTTTCAGCTTTAGTTCATATTTATTCAATTGGTTATATGAGTCACGATCCTCATAAACCAAGATTTATGTCTTATCTTTCTCTCTTCACATTTATGATGTTGTCACTTGTTACTGCTGATAACTTTTTACAATTATTCTTTGGTTGGGAAGGAGTTGGACTTGCATCTTATCTATTAATTGGTTTCTGGTTTAAAAAAGAATCTGCAAACAATGCATCCATGAAAGCCTTTATCGTTAACAGAGTAGGTGATCTTGGTTTGTTAATTGCAATGTTTTTAATTTTTAAAACTTTTGGAACCTTAACTTTTAGTGAAGTTTTTTCACAAGCAGCAGATCAATCTAAAAATTCAATTAAAATTTTCGGTGGTGAATACAATTTAATTACAACGATTTGTGTTTTTTTATTTATTGGCGCTATGGGTAAATCTGCACAAATTCTTCTTCATACCTGGCTACCGGATGCTATGGAAGGACCAACACCAGTATCAGCATTAATTCATGCTGCGACCATGGTTACAGCTGGGGTATTTTTAGTTGCAAGATGTTCGCCGTTATTTGAGTACTCGCAATATGCTTTAAACTTAGTTGCTTTTGTTGGCGCAACAACTGCAATCTTTGCAGCATCAATTGCTATCGTTCAAACAGATATAAAGAGAATAATTGCTTACTCTACATGTAGCCAGCTTGGTTATATGTTTTTTGCAGCTGGAATGGGCGCTTATAATGTTGCTATATTTCACTTATTTACGCACGCTTTCTTTAAGGCTCTTTTATTTTTAGGAGCAGGCTCAGTTATTCACGCATTTCATGATGAACAAAATATAGAAAAGATGGGCGGAGTTTGGAAAAAAATTCCGTTGCGTCGGCTGTGTGATGCGGCAGCACCGGCTATGATCATTGGCTATGGTATTGGAAGAATCGGTTGTCAGGTCAGTGGTGATGGAGATTGGGGCATAGCAAATCCAAACCTGCAACCTTCTTATCTGTCTTGGATGCCTGGTTGGCTGTGGGCCTATGATTATCCCAACAATGTCAATCATGACGCGCGTTATGAGGGATATTTGGGCACTCTCAATGACACGAGCGTTGAGCGAATAACAGATCCGAATACGCCATGTTATGAGGGTTATTGTACGCACCTAGTTCCTCCTGTTTATCCAACGCCTATCTATGAAACTTTGATGGCTTCTATCATAT
>JALRAW010000154.1 GCA_023257975.1 Candidatus Fonsibacter sp. | reverse complement strand
ATCTTGTATTTTAGTTTTACTAATCTGCAATACAGTTTCTGCTCAAAATTCTCCTTTTCCATTAAAAAAAGAAGATTGGATAAACAACATAAAAAAACAAATAGAACAGCAATTTAATTTTTTTGATACAAATAAAGATGGAAAAATTACTCTAGAAGAATTTACTGCTCCTGCACTTAAGGATGCTATTACACGTTTTGACAACGCAGACACAAATAAAGACGGCATTGTTACTCTTGAAGAAGAAAATGCAGCCATTGCTAGAGCTAAAAAATTAGAAGCAGACGCCAAGAAAAAACAAGCTGAACAAAAAAAAGATGTTCCTGCTGCTACACCTAAAAAATAATTTAATCTAATAATATATTTTATTTATAACAGTAGTATCTGTTATTATTTTAAAGGATATATAGAAATATGTTGTTTACAGTCAAAAGTTCAGTTGCAAATATTTATAAAAAAAATAATAAAAAATCTGAGATTATTACACAAATTCTTTTGGGGGAAAAATTCATTACCCAAAGTAAATTTGGAAAATTCTATAGAGGATATAGGGCTTATGATAAATATAAAGGCTTTATTGAAACAAAAAATTTATATTTAGATAAAAGAAAAAAAACACACAAGATTATTTCTAAAGACTGCAACCTATATACAAAACCAAATATCAGATACAAAACAAATAAAAAAATATTTTTTAATTCAAGAATATCAATTCTAAATAATACAAAAAATTTTATTCAAACAAATGTTGGTTGGATTTTGAAAAAAAATGCCAAACCTATAAATTTTAAAACCAAACATTTTCTTGATAATATTAAATTATATCTAAATACAAAATATCTATGGGGAGGTAACAGTCCTAAAGGGCTAGATTGTTCTGCTTTAGTTCAAGAATTGTTAAAATTCAATAATATATACTGCCCGCGAGACTCTAAAGATCAAAAAAAATTTTTTAAGAAAGAAATTACTATTAAAAAAATTAAAAAAGGAGACTTGTTGTTTTGGAAAGGTCATGTTGCAATTGCATTAAATAAAAAAAAATTGGTTCATGCTTTTGGTCCTAGAAAAAAAGTAGTTATAATGGGAATAAAAGAAACTATTAAAAAAATATATTCAAAATCCAAATTGCCACTATTGTGTATTAAGCGTATTAAAAAATTATAATTAAAAATATTTATAAAATGAGAACATTTTTTTAAATGATTCGGTCATATTTTATGCTTGCTTTGTTCTAAGCTAATAACAATAGGTAGTATCTCAAAAAAAATTTAATACTAAAAATGTCTTTATCGGAAAAAAACATAGTTGCTGTTCTGGGTCCTACAAATACTGGCAAAACTCATTTTGCAATTGAAAGAATGCTGCAGTTTAGTTCCGGAATTATTGGATTTCCCCTTCGTTTACTTGCGAGAGAAGTTTATGAAAAATGTATTCAAAAAGTTGGGGTTGAAAAAGTTGCTCTTATAACTGGAGAGGAAAAAATCATACCTCCTTATGCAGATTATTTTTTATGTACTGTTGAGTCTATGCCTCTCGATATTAATGCTGACTTTATAGCAATAGATGAAATTCAAATGTGTGCTGATCCTGAAAGAGGTCATATCTTTACTGATCGTTTGTTAAATATGAGAGGTGATAAATTAACGATGTTTCTTGGCTCCAACACCATGCAAAACATAATACAAAAATTTGTTCCAGAAGTTGAATTTATATTTAAAGAGAGATTTTCTAAACTTTCTTATTCTGGCCATAAAAAAATATCTAGACTTCCTGGTCGATCAGCAATTATCGCTTTTTCTATTGATGAAGTTTATGCGCTTGCAGAATTTGTAAGACGACAAAGAGGTGGAGCAGCAATTGTTATGGGGTCCTTAAGTCCAAAAACAAGAAACGCTCAAGTTGAATTATATCAATCTGGTGATGTTGATTTTCTTGTAGCAACAGATGCCATTGGAATGGGAATTAATATGGACATTGATCATATTAGTTTTAACAATCTTAATAAGTTTGATGGAAAACGGAATAGGCATCTTCGACTAACAGAAATAGGGCAGATTGCAGGACGGGCTGGTCGATATATGAATGATGGAACTTTTGGTATTACGGGAAAGTGTGATGAATTAAGTCCTGAACAAATAGATAAATTAGAAAATCATAAATTCGACAGTGTTATTAATATTTATTGGAGAAACTCTAATTTAAATTTTTCAAACATAGAAAGTCTTATGAATAGCCTTGACCAAAAACCCTATGATTATAGTCTTTTAAGAAACAAAATATTCAACTGCGTTATTAGGAAAAAAATTTTTCATTTCACCATACAATTGGGCAGCTAAAGTTTTATTTGGAGCGAGGATTAAGGCTGGACGATTTAATTCTTCAATGATTTTAGCCATTGTAAAAGTTTTTCCAGAACCTGTGACTCCAAGTAAAACTTGATTTTTTTTTTGGTTTAATATTTCTGTTTTTAAAAAAGAGATAGCTTTTGGTTGGTCACCAGCAGGAGTGTATTCAGTTATTAGTTGAAATTTTTTTCCTCCTTCTAATTTTTTTAAAGAAAGTGCTTTCGTATTTGTTTTATCTAATATATTAGTTTCCGAAAGATTTTGCATATTCCAAAATATAATTAATTTAGATGTCTATACTATCAACTTCTTTATCGAGAATAAAAGAATCTCCTACAATTGCAATTACTCAGAAAGCTAGACTCTTAAAAGAAAGTGGAAAAGAAGTAATAGCGCTGGCAGCCGGAGAACCGGATTTTGACACCCCTGATAATATAAAAGCAGCTGCAATTAAAGCAATAAAGGAAGGTCAAACAAAATATACGCCCGTTGATGGGACTACAGAGTTGAAAAAAGCAATAGTAAACAAATTTAAAAAAGAAAATAATTTAAGTTTTGAAGTTGACAATATTACTGTTGGCACCGGAGGTAAGCAGGTAATTTATAACTGTATTCTTGCAACAATTAATCCTGGAGATGAAGTTATTATTCCAGCACCTTATTGGGTTTCATATCCTGATATGGTTTTATTAGCTGGAGGAACTCCAAAATTTGTAGAATGTGATGAACAAAGTGATTTTAAAATTTCTGCTAATCAACTTGATAAATTAATAACAAACAAAACAAAGTGGTTTATTTTAAATTCACCAGGAAATCCAACTGGAATGTGTTATTCAAGATCGGAACTAATAGAAATAGTTAAAGTTTTAAAAAAATATAAACATGTAAATATTTTAACAGACGATATTTACGAACATATTCTTTACCAAGATAAGGGTGCAAATGACTCAAGATTTGTAAATATTTTAGAAATAGACGATTCTTTAAAAGACAGAACCTTAGTTGTAAATGGTGTGAGCAAAGCTTATGCTATGACTGGTTGGAGAATTGGTTATGCCGCAGGTCCAAAATCTTTAATAAAAGCAATACAAAAAATTCAATCTCAATCAACAACCAATCCATCCTCTATTAGCCAGGCTGCTGCTGTTGAAGCTCTTAATGGCGACCAAAGCTTTATTCATTCTAGGGCTTTAGAATTTAAAAAGAGAAGAGATTTTGTTGTTAAGGCTTTAAATAGTACTAACGGATTAACCTGTGTTAATCCACAGGGGGCATTTTATGTTTTTCCAAATTGTAAGAAATTAATGAATAAAAAAACTACTAGTGGAAAAATTATTAAAAATGATACAGATTTTGCCTCTTACCTATTAGAAGAGACTGGAGTTGCAATTGTTCAAGGGTCAGCATTTGGACTTGAGGGTTATTTTAGAATTTCCTACGCAACCTCTATGCAAATTTTAGAAAAAGCTTTAATGAAAATTAAAACTTTCTGCGAGAGTCTCAAATAGTTTTAGTGATTAGACAAATGTTTTTCTGCTTCAAGGGCAGCCATACATCCCATCCCCGCTGCCGTAACAGCTTGTCTATATAATTTATCTTTTACATCTCCAGCCGCAAATACCCCTGGAATATTAGTTTTTGTAGAGTCAGGCTGAGTTATTATGTAACCACTATTATCCATATTAATTTGTCCTTTAAACAAAGCAGTTGCAGGATCATGTCCAATTGCAACAAAAAGTCCGTGCGTTTGTAATTCTGTGATTTTGTTTGTTTTAATATTTTTTAATTTAACAGCAGTTACTCCTTTAGGATTTTCTGTTCCAATAATTTCTGAGACAATGCTATCCCAAATTACACTGATTTTAGGATGTGAAAATAATTTCTTTTGTAATAATTTTTCTGCTTTTAATTCACTTTTTCTATGAACAAGCGTTATTTTTTTTGCAAAATTTGTAAGAAATAAATAATTATAAAGAATCAATAACAAATATTTGAATTTTTATTATTTTTGTTTTAGTGGCAGATGAACTGTTGGTAATGGAAAATAGGACTAATAAAGAAATGGGCGCTTCTAATCAACCACCAGGTAGCAAGCAGGCAAAAGACTCTGATAATGCAAAAAATCTAAACGTCTTTTTGTTTAGTGAAT
>JALRAW010000101.1 GCA_023257975.1 Candidatus Fonsibacter sp. | reverse complement strand
AAAATTTTTCCAGATCTTGTTTTTGGAAGTCTTTTTACAACAACTATATTTTTAAATGCAGCTACAGGTCCAATTTTATCTCTAATCATCTGAATGCATTCCTTTGAAATGTCCTCAGGTTTTTTTGTTACTCCAGATTTTAAAACAATCAAACCAAGAGGTATTTGACCCTTTAAATTATCAGCAATTCCAAGTACGGCGCATTCTGCTACACTAGTATTTTCTGACAATATTTCTTCCATAGAACCTGTTGAAAGTCTATGTCCTGCAACATTTATAATGTCGTCAGTTCTAGACATAATCCAAACATACCCATCTTCGTCAATGTGTCCTGCATCATAAGTTTTGTAGTAACCCTTATAAGGATCCATATAGTTTTCTTTATATCTTTTGTCTGCTTTCCATAATGTTGGAAAAGTTCCTGGAGGAAGAGGTAGTTTTACTACTACATCACCCATCTCAGAGGGTTTGGCTTGTGTAGCGTCCGGTTTAAGAATTTGAATATTATAGCCAGGGACTGGCTTTCCTGCAGAGCCATATTTAGTTTCAAATAAACCAAGGCCTGCACAATTAGCGCTTATTGCCCATCCAGTTTCAGTTTGCCACCAATGATCTATTACAGGCTTTTTTAATAAGTTTTCAGCCCACTTAATTGTATCTGGGTCAGCTCTCTCACCAGCCAAAAATAATATTTCAAATTTTGATAGATCATATTTTTTAAAAAATTTTCCTTCAGGATCTTCTTTTTTTATGGCTCTAAAAGCAGTAGGGGCAGTAAATAATGATTTAACTTTATGTTCTGATATAACTCTCCAAAAAGAACCAGCATCAGGAGTTCCAACAGGTTTTCCCTCATATAGTATTGTTGTGCATCCATGAAACAATGGTCCGTAAACAATGTAAGAATGACCAACAACCCAACCAATATCACTTGCTGACCACCAAATATCACCTGGATTAATATTGTAAATATTTTTCATTGACCATTTTAATGCAACGATATGACCGCCAATGTCTCTTACAATGCCTTTTGGAGTTCCTGTTGTTCCTGAAGTATAAAGTATGTATGCAGGATCGTTAGCATTCATATGTTCACAATCAATTTCTTTTCCAGTCTTTATAAAATCTTGCCAACTAATGTCGTTAACACCTAATTCAACTAAATTATTTTCTCTCTGAAAAATTACACATTTTTTTGGTTTGTTAGTTGCAAGTCTTACAGCTTCATCTAAAAGTGGTTTGTATTGAACTGTTCTTCCAGGTTCAAAACCACAGGAGGCAGAAATAATTAATTTTGCCTCAGAATCATTTATTCTTGCAGCAAGTTCGTTAGCTGCAAATCCTCCAAACACAACCGAATGTACAGCTCCAATTCTTGCGCAGGCAAGCATTGCAAAAACAGCTTCAGGGATCATAGGCATATAAATGATAATACGATCCCCTTTTTGAATTCCAAAATTTTTTAAAGCTCCTGCAAAATTAGAGACTATTTTTTTTACCTCAGAGTAACTAAATGAAATTTTTTTAGAAGTTACAGGACTATCATAAATTATAGCTGTACGAGATCCATTTCCCTCATCCACATGTCTATCAATTGCATTAAAACAAGTATTAATTTTTCCATCTGGAAACCAACGATAAAATGGAGGATTAGAACTATCTAAAATTTTTTTATAAGGTGAAAACCATTTAACATCTTTTGCAGCCTCGTCCCAAAATTTTTCAGGATTTACAATCGATGATTTATATAAATTGTCGTATTTATTAATCAATTTATCCCCTAATCGTTATTTAGCGAATTTAATACTAAACCAAAAAAGAAGTAGTTTCAAAGCAAACAAATTAACAGTCAAACTTAGTTTTTAAGATCTTTGTTTTTAATAGTTTTCCAAAAAATAATGTAAAATTATATGTGGAAGAGTTAAGGAAGCTAGTCCAATAAATATAATCTTTGCAATGGAATTTTCAAGAAAATCGTAATTAATTAAAAAAATCAAACTAATAAGTAGAATAAAAAAAGTAATAAAACTTAATAATAATGATTGATTAAAAAATATATTTATACCTTTAAATAAATTAGGATTTAGTTCGCTAGAAATAAGAAGAATATTTTTAAGAGAGTGCATGAAACAAAAGTATAAGGTAAACGCAACGATCGGATTAAATAAATAAAATGTAATAGTTATTAAAATAATTTCAAAATTGATTTTTAAATTATTAGAACTTGGTAAAATAGTGCCACTTTTAATGAAACGAACTTGTGGTTTAATTTGTTCAAAGGAAACTTTTTGAGAAAAATTTTGTTTCATTTTATAGCCGTCTTCACTTAGAATGCCTTGAAAAACTTCAACTAATAATTCACCTTTTAAATGTCCTGTTTTAGATTTTATCCTGACAGTTGTATCCTGAAGATTAAATAAAGTCCTTCCACAGGAAGGGCAGGAGATATATTCTGTTTTAACTGTTCTTTTCCTTGCTGCCTGCAAAATATCAAAC
>JALRAW010000096.1 GCA_023257975.1 Candidatus Fonsibacter sp. | reverse complement strand
AGATCAGATTTTAGGTATAATGAATCTGACAAAGTTAATAAAATTTATATTCTTGAAGTAAATACTCAACCAGGTATGACAAGTTTATCTTTAGTTCCAGAGATTGCTAATTATTACGGAATATCTTTTAATGAATTAGTTAAATGGATAATTAATGATGCCTCTATTAATAGATGATCAAAACAAAGAGATATATTTTTATCGCTTTATTAATTTTTCTTACAACATTTAATCCAGAGTTACCTTTACTAAAACTTGGCTTTTTTATTATTAAAACTGTTAATGTTTCTGGTTCAAAAAATACTGATTTAGAAAAACTTAAAAAACAATTTAGCTTTTTGGTAAACACTAGCATTCTAAGTGTAGACCATAAAAAAATGAATGAAGTAATCTTACAAAATGAATGGATACATTTTGTAAATATTAATAAAAAATTTCCATCAACAATTAATGTAATAGTAGTTGAGCACGAACCTTTTGTCTTTTGGAAAAAAGGCAATAATAATTTTATAATTACCAAAGAATTTACGTTAATAGAAAAATTTAATTTAAATAATTTTTCTAATCAAACACAAGCCAGAGGTAATTTTGATATTGAAGATCTAAAAAAACTTTATAAAGCATTAAATAGTAATAATTTTGACCTATCCAATATCTCTGGTTTTGAATTTTTAAATTCTGAAAGATGGGATTTGTTTTTAAAAGGTAATAAAAAGATTATGCTCGGTAGACATGATTATAATCAACAAATTTACAATCTAAACAAAGTGCTTATTCAGTCCAAAGATGAAAAATTTACATATATCGATTTAAGACTTAAGAATAAAATTTATGTAAAATAGATAATGATTCAAAAAAATGAATTAATCGCATCTATTGATATTGGTTCTTCAAAAATTAAGTGTCTGATTGCAAAATTAAAAAATCATAAAATTGAGATTTTAGGAAAATCGATTGTTACATCAAAAGGTATTGCAAAAGGATTAGTTATAAATTTTAATGAAGCAAATTTAGCAATACGTGAATGTTTGGAAATTGCTGAAAAGCAAGCTGGAATCTCCTTAGACAATATTATTGTAAATGCAGAATTTGAAAATATCACTAGCAATTTACTAACAGAGTATAAAAGTTTGCATGGCGATCAAATTGAGCACGAAAAAGATATTCAAGGCTTAATTCATGTTGCTGTAGATGAAATTATTAAAAATAATAAAGATAAAGCAATTTTACATATATTTTCATCTAATTATAAAATTAATAAAAAAATTACTGTTGAAAATCCAATTGGATTTAAAGCAAATATTTTTTCAGCCGATATTCATGCGATTTTAGCGGAACATTCTGCTATTGATAATTTAAAGAATATCATCAATTCCTGTGAATTATCAGTTGAGAATTATATTTTTGGCGCATATGCATTAGGTTTATCTTTTTTAAATCAAGAAGATTTAAACGAAGGTGTTATTTGTATTGATTTTGGCAAAGACAAGACAAGCTTCGCTTTATTTGAAAGTGGTACACTTTCATATGTTGGAGTTATTCCTTACGGTTCAAATCAGGTTTCAAAAGACTTGGCTAAAGTTCTTGATATTAAAATAGAGGTTGCAGAAAAAATTAAAGTTGAGAGTGGAGAATGTACATTAAATCAAAACATTAAAGATAAGATTGAATATTTACCAGTTCATTTATTTCCAGATGATGATTTTAGAAAGATTTCTAAGACAATGGTTAATACTATTATTAATTCTAGGATTGAAGAAATTTTGCAGTTAATTTATAGAAAAATTAAATCTTATAATTTAATAGATATTAAAACTAAGAAAATTTATCTTTCTGGACGAGGATCAAACTTAGTTGGTTTAACCAATTTAATAAAAAAATATTTTTCCCAAAGAACAGAACTTGTTTTAAATAAAAAACATGAAGATCAAAATTTAGTTAATAATTTATCGCAAGATTTTCTTGTTTGTTATGGAATAGTTAAAAACTATTTTTACGGATTTCCCTCAGAAGCTTTGCCAATTAAATTTAAAAATACAGGCTTTTTTTCAAGACTTTTATCTATTTTTCAAAAGTAGAAATCGTAACAAAAGGTGATTAGCTATTGTTATGAATTTTACTAAATATCTATCACATCAAAGATTATGTATCAAAAGACTTTAAAGTCAAAAATCAATTTCAAAGGAGTGGGTTTGCATAGTGGATTAGTTGCTAATCTTATTGTTAAACCATCTACTCCTAACTCAGGAATAACTTTTGTTAGAGTTGATTACAAAGGAAAAGAAAAAATTATTCAAGCTCATATTAGTAACGCTTTACCCGCAAAATTGTGTACGACTATTTCTAACAAACATGTTTCAATTTCAACTATTGAACATTTAATGTCTGCTTTATCAGGATTAGGAATTGATAATGCCATTGTAGAAGTTGATAACCAAGAAATACCAATATTAGATGGAAGCTCAAAAGAGTTTGCGATTGCTATTCAACAAGTTGGAACTACAGTTCAGAGTTTCGAAAAAAAATATATAAAAATTTTAAAAAAAATTATTATCAAAGATAAAGACAAATCTATTTCAATTGAACCAACAAATAAAAATAAATTAGAAATTGATTATGAAATCGATTTTCATGATCGTGTTATTAAAAAACAAAGTAAAAAAATAGATTTAGAAAAAAATGGATTTATGGAAGTTCATGACTCAAGAACTTTTTGTCTGCAAAAAGACCTAGAAAATATTTTTAAGATGGGACTTGCAAAGGGAGGTTCTTTAGAAAATGCAATTGTTGTTTCTGAAGATAAAGTTTTAAATCAAGATGGTTTAAGACATAAAGATGAGTTTGTAAGACATAAGATTTTAGACTGTATTGGAGATCTATATTTGGCAGGTTATTCAATTATTGGAAAAGTAAATTGTTATCAAGGTGGTCATGATATGACGCGTAAATTATTAGAAGCATTAATTAAAAATAAAAATGCATGGAATTTAGCAACACAAAAAATAAAAAAATTCTCCTCTGTTAGTTCATATTCACAAAATCAACTTGTAGTGAATTTATAATTTTAGTGGTAAAACTTAATTAAAAGAAATAATAAAAACTTTTAATTTTTAATGTTCAAACTAAAAACAATACTTCATCTTTTATTAATTTTTTTGTCTGTTTTAAGTTGTTCATCATCGGATGATAAGCCTTTAGTGGCTCCTCCAAAAGAAAAAGTTAGTCTCCCAAAGTTGTGGGGTTACGCCATGGATGATTTAAACGAAGGCAAAGCAGAAGGAGCTATTGAAAAGTTTAAGATGGTAGAAAAAGATTATTCTTACACAGAATGGGCACCAAAATCTTTGTTAATGATGGCATATGTTTATTATGAAGCAAATCGATGCGTTGATACGCTTTCAGTACTCGAACGTTATGTAAAATTTTACCCAAACAATCCTGAAAGAGTTTATGTAGAGTACTTAAAAGGAGTTTGTTATTTTGAAGAAGTAAGTGAATTTTCTAAAGATCAAGAAAAAACCGTTAAAGCAATTAATCAATTTAAATCTTTAATAAATAGTTATCCAAATACCGAGTATGCAGACGATGCTAAATATAAATTGGATTTGCTAAATGATTTAATGGCCGGAAAAGAAATGTATGTCGCAAGATATTACATGAATAAACAAAAATGGGCAGCAGCTATTAACAGATTAAAAACAATCGTCGATAAATATCAAACTACAATTTACATCGAAGAAGCTTTATATCGACTTGTTGAAATTTATCATAAATTAGGATTGGACGAGGATGCTAATAAAGCCGCAGCAATTTTAGGTTATAATTTTAACTCAAGTGAGTGGTATAAAAAAAGTTATTTATTAGTTTCTACAAATCAGACAACTTTACCTAAAAAAGATAAATCTATTTTAGATAGTTTTAAAAAAATACTCAATTAACTTTTAATGAAGTCTTTATCTTTAAAAGAGTACAAAGAAAAAATAGCAAATATTATTATTCCTCCAAATGAGTATGGTAGCATCAAAGATGCAGGAGTTGTTGAGATGATTGAATTCATTGCAAAAGACTGGAGTACACCAGCACATAATAATTATGGAGAAAATGTTTTAAGAAAAGGATTAATTGTTTTAGATGAATTATTTCAAAAAGAATTTGGTAAAACCATTATTGAATGTTCAGAGAATGAGATTAAAACAGTTTTTGATAAAATTTCCTATCAAGATAATATTAGCGATGAACTTTCAGAGGCTGCTAGCTTTTTTGCGACATACAGATACTTTGTTGTGACAGGTTGGTTTACATCAGAGGTAGGAATGAAAGACCTAGGTTATAAAGGAAACATTCCTAATGTTTGGGATGGAGTACCCGATGAAGTATTAAAAAAACATTCTGTATCATATGATGAAG
>JALRAW010000025.1 GCA_023257975.1 Candidatus Fonsibacter sp. | reverse complement strand
ACAGGACATGGAAAAGACGAAGAGACCATGTGTGCTGAATATAAAGTTTCAGCGGTTGAGGTAAGAAAAATTTCTAACAGATTTGAACCTAAAGAAACTGAAAATCGAGTTCAAGTTAAGTAATATTTTAATAATATCATCCATTAGTTACAACATTAAGTTGTAAGAGTTAATTATAATTCATTTTAATATTAATAATTATTAATTGTTTGTGACTTATATTTTTTATGTTTATAATTTATTAATAATTAAAAAAAATAGGGGATAATTGATGGAAAAAAAATACTTAAAAAAAATAACTTCAGCTCTTAGTGCTGTTGTTTTTTTGTCAACGATAGTATTGCCAGGAAATTTATTTGCACAAACAAAAGAGACGCAATATTTTCCAATACCAAGTAGTCGTGTAGGCCCATACTCAGCAATGGGTACAGGATATTACGGTGCACAAATAGACTACATGAACTATGTTAATGCCACTGGTGGTGTTAATGGAGTTATGCTGACATGGCAAGAGTGCGAAACAGAATATAACGCAGCTAAAACTGTAGAATGTTATCAAAGACTTATGACAAAAGATGGTCAGAAGATGGTAGTATTTGATACATTAGGAACGCCTGGTGCTTATGCAGTTATTAATCGTATGGCAGAAGACAAAGTTGTTCTTGCTCAATACGGATACGGAAGAACTGATGCTGCTGATGGAACAGTTTGGCCTTGGGTTTTTAATGCTGCAAGTAGTTATTGGTCACAAATTGCAGTTAAACTAAGATGGATGGCTGAGCTTGATGGTGGTGGACCAGAAAAATTAAAAGGTAAAAAAATCGTTCACCTTCATATTGATACTGCCTATGGTCGTGAACCACTTCCAACAATGAGAAGACTTGCTAAAGAATGGGGATTTACATTAGTAGAAATTGCTATTGCTCCTCCAGGATTAGAACAGCAATCTCAGTGGTTACAAATCAGACAAGAAAAACCTGATTGGGTTACTTTCTGGGGTGCGGGTTCAGGAATGAATTCAACAGCAATGACAAATGCTGCTAGAATTAATTTTCCAAGAACAAAAATGATGTACGTTACTTTCGGTGGAGCTGAGGAAGATATGATACCTGCAGGCGACTCTGCAAACGGAACTTACGTTGTTTCAAATGCTTTACCTGGAAAAAACTATCCTTTAATTAAGAATATTCAGGAGAAAGTCTATAAAGCTGGAAAAGGAAATATGGCTGATCCAAATCGAGTTGGAACCGCTTATTACAACAGAGGTTTAGGCGCTTCTATTTTGTGGGTTGAAGCATTAAGAAATGCTCAGAAAATGCACAATAAAGTTGGAAAAGCTGTTACTAGCGAAGAATTTAGAGCTGGATATGAAGCAATAAATATGACTGAAGCTAGAATGAAAGAGCTTGGAATTGAGGGAATGTTAGCTCCATTTGCTCTTTCTTGTTCACAGCATGAAGGCGCTGGTAAATTCGCTTTAATGCAATGGGATGGAAAAGCTCAGGCCTTTAAAAAAGTTAAGGACTGGACAGGACCTAATGATCCTGCTGCTATAAGAGCTCAAATTGTTGAATCAGCTGCAAAGTATGCTGAAGAAAACAAAATTACTCCTAGAAAATGTAGTTAGTTTTTAGATTAACTTATTTAATTTGGGGAGTGTAAATAATTATTTACACTCCCCTTTTTATTAACTAAATTGCACAAAATTTAAAAGGGATTTAATGGGGTCTATTTCTAAGAATATTTTAGAAATTAAAAATATAGAAGTCACTTATAACAAAGTTATATTAGCACTCCATGATGTAACATTAAATGTACCTAAAGGAAAAATAGTTGCTTTATTAGGAGCAAATGGTGCTGGTAAAAGCACAACACTAAAATCAATATCTACCATGCTTGCCTCTGAAAGAGGCGAGGTTACTAAAGGTTCAATTAATTATGATGGTATTGAAGTAAAAAATCAAAATCCTTCAGAGATGGTAGCGCTTGGAATGGTTCAGGTTTTAGAGGGAAGAAGATGTTTTGGACATTTAACAGTAGAAGAAAATATTATTTCTGGTGCGTATTCTAGAAAATTATCAAGAGGAGATTTAAATGCGGAAATTGATAAAATTTATGGATATTTTAAAAGATTAAAAGAGAGAAGAAAAAGTCAAGCCGGTTTTACATCGGGTGGAGAACAACAAATGGTTGCTGTAGCTAGAGCGATGATGGCGAAACCTAAAATGCTTTTATTAGATGAACCATCGATGGGTTTAGCACCTCAGTTAGTTGCTGAGATTTTTAATATTGTTAAAGAATTAAATGAAAAAGAGGGGGTCAGTATTTTATTAGCAGAGCAAAATACTAATATTGCCCTTAGAAACGCTGATTATGGATATATTATTGAAACAGGGAATGTGATGTTAGAGGGGTCAGCTAAAAGTCTATTAAATAACGAAAAAGTCAAAGAATTATATTTAGGTATTTCTAAAGGCAAAAGATTAAACTTTAAAGATGCAATAAGAGACAGTGAAAGAAAAAAAGATGCCATTAAAAAAAAAGTCCATTAAAGCTAAGAAGAAAAAATCTATGGTAGATAATAGAAAATTTAAAATAGGCAAACCAATCTTAGAAGTAAAAAATATATCTTTAAGTTTTGGTGGTGTTAAAGCTATTACCAATATTTCTTTTAATGTTTTAAAGCATGAAATAAGAGCCATAATCGGACCAAATGGAGCTGGCAAAAGTTCAATGCTTAACTGTATTAACGGAATTTATAAGCCTCAAGAAGGAAAAGTAATTTTAAATGGAGAAGAAATTAAACCAATTACTCCAAACATTATGTCGCAAAAAGGAATCTCAAGAACATTTCAGAATTTAGCTTTATTTAAAAGAATGTCAGTTTTAGATAATATTTTAGTTGGAAGAAAACTTCATACCAAGTCTAATTTTTTTGAAGTTGCTTTCCAGTTTCCAAGAGCATTAAAAGAAGAGAAATTTAACAGAGAAAAATGTGAAGAAATTATTAAGTTTTTAGAAATTGAAAATATTAAAAATACAGAAGTTGGAAAACTTCCTTATGGTCTCCAAAAAAAGGTAGAATTAGGACGAGCACTTGCTACAGAAGCTCCAATATTACTCCTAGATGAACCAATGGCTGGAATGAATGTTGAAGAAAAGAGAGATATGTGTAGATTTATTTTAAAAGTAAATGATGAACTTGGAACAACAATAGTTTTAATTGAACATGATATGGGAGTCGTTATGGATATCTCTGATCGAGTTGTAGTTTTAGATTATGGAAAAATTATTGGTGACGATATTCCTGATGTTGTTAGGGCTGACCAAAAAGTAATTGATGCATATTTAGGAGTAGCACATGGTTGATTCAATTTTATTCTTTTTTGAAGTTCTTGTTGGGGGTCTGTTATCAGGAACTATGTATTCATTAGTAGCCTTAGGTTTTGTGCTTATTTACAAAGCATCATCAACTTTTAATTTTGCTCAAGGTGCTATGGTGTTTTTTGCTGTGCTCTCATTTTGTGGCTTCATGGAGTATGGAATGCCCTTTGCAGTTGCTTTTATTGCCGTTGTTTTTTTAATGATAATAGTTGGTCTTTTAACAGAAAGATTAGTTCTTCGTCCTTTAATGAATCAAAGCGAAGATACGGTTTTAATGGCAACAATTGGTCTCGGATTTGTTCTAGAAGGACTTGCACAGGCAAAATGGGGAGTCGAAGTAAGAAAGTTAAGCTTAGGTATTGGTGATTTTCCTATTCCGTGGATAGCTGATAATTTAAAATTATTTATTAGTGCACTTGATTTGACAGCAGGATTTGTTGCTTTGGGTATGATTGTTCTACTTACACTCTTATTCAAATATACAAAAATTGGACTTGGATTAAGAGCTGTTGCAGATGATCCGGGAGCTGCAAGCTCAATTGGTATTCCTTTAAAACATATTATGTTACTTGTCTGGTCTACAGCTGGAGTGGTTGCTTTAGTTGCTGGAATGATGTGGGGGGCAAGAGCAGGAGTCCAATTTGCTTTAATTGAACTAGCATTAAAAGCTTTGCCAGTTTTAATTATTGGTGGATTTTCTTCAATTCCTGGAGCAATTGTTGGAGGTTTGCTTGTAGGCGCAGTTGAAAAAGTCTTAGAGGTTTATATTGGACCTTTCTTTAAAGGAGGTATCGAAGCTTGGGCCCCATATATGTTATCAATACTATTTTTACTTTATAGACCTGAAGGTTTATTTGGAGAAAAAATAATTAGAAGAGTTTAAATATGAAACCTGTTTTTATGAGATACACAAAGAATGACATTATAAATTTTGTAGTTTTATTAGTTATTGGTTTTTTAGTAGTACCTAATTTTATACAAAGTGATTATTGGTATACTTCTATTTTATTGCCTTGGTTGTGTTTAACACTTGCAGCTTTAGGACAAAATATTGTGATGGGGTATACGGGCCAATTATCTTTAGGAGCTGCAGGTTTCATGTGCGCCGGAGCTTACGCTTGTTACAATATGATGCTTAGAATACAAGACATGCCATTTTTAGGAGCATTAGTTTTATCAGGATTAATTGCTGCAGGTCTTGGAATTATTTTTGGTTTACCAAGTTTAAGAATTAGAGGAATCTACTTAATGGTTGCAACTTTAGCATCTCAATTTTTTATAGTATGGGTTATTGATAAATTTGGTTGGTTTAAAAACTACGATGTTTCTGGATCAACAACTTTTCAAAAAATATTTATTAGTGGAGTAGCATTCACCAATGGAAAAATGATGTATTTGTTAGTTTTAGCTATTGTAATTGTTTTAACACTGCTCGCTATAAATATGGCACGTGGTTCAACGGGTAGAAATTGGATGGCAGTAAGAGATATGGATATAGCTGCAGAAAGTATGGGAGTTTCTTTATTAAAAACAAAGTTACAAGCTTTTGCAATAAATGCTTTCTTATGTGGCATATCTGGAGTTTTATATACTTATACTTATCTAAAAAGCGCTGAACCTTTTGCAGCATTTAATATTAGCCTGTCTTTTAAAATTATGTTTATGGCAATTATCGGAGGACTTGGAACAATTTCAGGTGCATTTATTGGTGCAGCATTTATTTTACTTTTTCCAGTTGTGCTAAATGCAATTGGTAATAATGTATTTCACGGCATGATTGATGCAACAATCATAAGTTCCATTGAGCAAGTTGTATTTGGTGGACTAATCATAACATTAATGATTTTTGAGCCTCTTGGATTTGCAAAATTATGGGAAACGTTAAAACAAAAAGTAATAAAAACAAAATCTTAATTTATTTTATTATAGCAAGCGCAATCACTGTTATTGTTTTAATAATAATATTTTTTTCAAAGGGTAAGTCTGCATTAGAAAAGTGTGCTGATGCAGGGCATATTTATATATGGGGCGAACAAAACAAAGCCTATTTGACAAAGAGCTTTAAGGAAAAAATGAATGATAATAGTAGTTTTAAAGATTTTCCATATACAAAATTATATGGAATTTGTGATCAAAGCCAAAAACAATTCCCAGAAAAATTTAAAGAAAAGTGGGGACGTTAATTAATTTTTTATAAACCAACAATTTTACCGTTAACATAGTCTATGTTTTCTGCAGAGGGTTTTTTAGATAAACCTGGCATTGTCATTATATTTCCACAAATTATAACAATAAATTCTGCTCCAGCTGAAAAACGAATTTCGCGCACAGCTATACTGTGATTTGTTGGAGCTCCTCTTAATTTTGGATCTGTAGAAAAAGAACTTTGAGTCTTTGCAATACAAATTGGAAAATGTCCATATCCAGTGTTTTGTAAATTTTGAATTTGCGCTTTAACTTTATCATCCATCGTAACTTCGCTTGCTCTATAAATTTTTTTTGCAACTTTATTAATTTTTTCAATCAATGTGTCCTTATCCTCGTAGGCATACTGCATTTTTTGATTAGAATTTTCACATAACTCAACAACTATTTTTGCAAGATCAACAGCTCCTTTTCCACCTTCGCCCCAATGTGATGAAAGTACAGTTTTTACATTTAATTTTTTCATTCTTTCAATAATTATTTGTATTTCAGCAGGTGTGTCACTGGTAAATTTATTAATAGCTACAACGCATGGTAAATTAAAAACTTTAGTCATGTTTTCAACATGACGCTCCAAGTTAACAAGTCCTTTATCAAGAGCTGATAGATCCTCTTTAGTTAAATTAGAAAGTTCGGCACCGCCGTGATATTTGATTGCACGAATAGTCGCTACTAATACCGTTGCTGAAGGTTGCAGACTAGATTTTCTACATTTAATATCAATAAATTTTTCAGCACCTAAGTCAGCACCAAAACCAGCTTCAGTAACCACATAGTCTGCAATTTTTAAGGCAGCTTTTGTTGCAATTATTGAATTGCAACCATGAGCAATATTTGCAAATGGACCTCCATGAACAAAGGCTGGATTATTTTCTAATGTTTGAACTAAATTTGGAGCTAGTGCATCTTTTAAAAGAGCAGTCATTGCACCAACTGCATTTAAATCTTTAGCAAGAACTGGCTGATTTTTATTATTATAAGCTACAACAATTTGGCCAATACGTCTTTTTAAATCTTCAATTGAAGTTGATAGACAAAAGATCGCCATGATTTCAGATGCAGCAACAATGTCATATCCACCTTCACGCGGGAAACCTTCTTTTTTTTCATTTAATCCTAAAGTAATTTTACGAAGAGCACGATCATTCATATCTACTGTACGTTTCCATTGAATAGTTTTGATATCAATTGCTAATTCATTTCCGTGGTAAATATGATTGTCTAACATTGCTGCTAGCAAATTATGGGCAGCAGCAATTGCAGCAAAATCACCTGTAAAATGAAAGTTAATGTCTTCCATAGGGACAATTTGTGCTAAACCACCACCAGCAGCCCCCCCTTTAATTCCAAACACAGGACCCAAAGAAGGTTCACGTAAACAAATCATTGTTTTTTTTCCAATTCGATTTAGAGCATCTCCCAATCCTACGGTAGTTGTTGTCTTCCCTTCCCCAGCAGGGGTTGGGCTAATAGCCGTAACTAAGATTAACTTTCCATCTTTATTATTTTTTAATTTATCAAGATAAGAAAATGAAATTTTTGCTTTATAGCGTCCATAATTCTCAAGACTGTCTTCATGAATGCCCAAACGTTCTTTTGCGATATCAACTATCTTTCGCATTTGAGCTTTTTGAGCTATTTCGATATCACTTGGCATAATTTTTTTTATAATTTTTAATTATCAATAAGATCTCAGGATTCACAAGTTTCATCAAAAGATACCAGAAAAACTAATAGCAATTATTGCGTGTATTACTTTCTCTTGTATAATTTCAAATTTATATTTGATAATAGACTTGTTCAATAATTTTTTTAAAAGTTATCCAGAATGATATTAGGTTCAGTAATTGATAGTGACATAAACGAAAAGAGAATAGCACTTTCTTTAGATACAGTTAAAAAATACATTTCTAATGGGTTTTTGGTACAATTAGAAAAAGACTTTGGAAAAAATTCTAATATTGACGATAGTGAATTACAAAAGTTAGGTGCCAAAATATCAACCAAAGAAGAGATTTATAAAACATCGGATATTATTATTAAAATAAATTGTCCTAATGACTCTGAAATTTCATCCATAAAAGAAGGCACGGTATTAATTGGCAGTTTTTTTCCGCATTTAAATAAAGATAAAATTAATAAACTTTTAAAAAAAAATATTAAAATTTTCTCATTAGAGTTACTTCCAAGAATTACTCGAGCTCAATCAATGGATATTTTATCGTCTCAAGCAAACTTAGCTGGGTATAAAGCAGTTATAGACTCAGTTTATGAATTTAATAAAGCAGTTCCGATGATGATGACTGCTGCTGGAACAATAACGCCTGCAAAATTTTTTGTTATCGGAGCAGGAGTTGCAGGATTACAATCAATTGCAACTGCGAAAAGATTGGGAGGAGTCGTATCAGCAACAGATGTAAGGCTAGCTTCAAAAGAACAAGTTGAAAGTCTAGGTGGTAAATTTATTTTTGCTGAGAGCTCAAAGAATTTAGAAACAAGCGGCGGTTACGCAAAAGAGATGGATGAAGAAGATAAAAAGAAACAAGAAGAATTATTAAGAAATACAATTAAAAATCAAGATATTGTGATTTGTACTGCTTTAATTCCAGGCAAAAAAGCTCCAAGAATTGTAACGGAAGAAATGGTTAAATCTATGAAAAGTGGTTCTGTTATTTGTGATTTGGCTGTAGAGCAGGGAGGCAACTCAGCATTTTCTGAGCTAGGAAAAGTTGTTGTTGTAAATGGAGTAAAAATTATCGGATATAAAAATTTTCCAAGTAGAATTTCAGAGAGCGCATCTATTTTATTTGCAAAAAATATTTTAAATTTTTTAGAAATTATTTATGACAAAGTAGAAAAAAAATTAAAGATTGATGAAAATGATGAAGTAGTTAAAGCAGTTTATATTAACAAGGAGATTCATTAATGGAAATTGACCCAATTATTTTTAGATTTGCGATTTTTATTTTATCTATTTTTGTAGGTTATTACGTGGTGTGGAGTGTTACTCCTGCTTTACATACACCTTTAATGTCAGTGACTAATGCTATTTCATCGGTCATTATCGTTGGAGCTTTAGTTGCTGTAGGTTTATCTCCAATTACTCAAGGTCTTTTTGGAAAATTACCAGGAATACTCGGCATTCTACTTGCTTCCATAAATATTTTTGGAGGTTTTTTAGTCACTCAAAGAATGCTGAAAATGTACAAAAAAAATAAAAAGAAATGATCTCAGTTAATATTACAGCCGCATTATATTTAGTCACCGGCATATTATTTATTATGGCCCTAAGAGGCCTTTCATCTCCTGAAACTTCAAGAACTGGAAATTTTTTAGGAATTTTAGGAATGGGACTTGCAGTTATTGTCACGTTATTATCACTTGGCGATATTAATCAAATAAAAGAAAATATTTTATATATTTTAATTCCAATTATTGTTGGAGGGTTAGTTGGTGGAATAATTGCATTTAGAGTTTCAATGACAGCAATGCCACAACTTGTTGCTGGCTTTCATAGTTTAGTTGGACTTTCAGCAGTGTTAGTTGGTATTGTTGCATTTTATAATCCTGTCTCCTTTGGAATAGGACAAGTTGGAAATATTAAAATTTTATCATTGGTTGAAATGTCATTGGGAGTTGCAATTGGTGCCATAACTTTTTCAGGATCTTGTATTGCTTTTTTAAAACTTCAGGGGCTTATGTCAGGAAATCCAATTATATTTAAAGGGCAACATTTAATAAATTTATTTATAGGGTCATTAATAATTTTTTTAATATTTTCATTTACAAAATTACAATCTGAAAATTTATTTTGGGCAATCATTATTATTTCAACCCTCATCGGTTTTTTAATTATTATTCCAATTGGCGGAGCAGATATGCCCGTTGTGGTTTCCATGTTAAATTCTTATTCAGGTTGGGCTGCCGCCGGTATTGGTTTTACTTTAGAAAATATTGCATTAATTATCACTGGAGCATTAGTAGGATCTTCCGGCGCCATTCTTTCGTACATCATGTGTAAAGGAATGAATCGATCACTGTTTAATGTAATTCTTGGTGGCTTTGGCGGAGATACCTCAGCTTCAACTGTTCAGAAAAATACCAAACCTGTTAAGCAGGGAGGAGCAGATGATGCGGCTTTTTTAATGAAAAATGCTTCATCGGTTATTATTGTACCAGGTTATGGAATGGCGGTAGCTCAAGCACAACACGCTCTTCGTGAGATGGCGGATAAATTAAAAAAATTAGGAGTAAAAGTTTCTTACGCAATTCACCCTGTTGCTGGAAGAATGCCAGGACATATGAACGTTTTATTGGCTGAGGCAAATGTGCCTTATGATGAAGTTTTTGAACTTGAAAACATTAATAATGATTTTTCAAACACCGATGTTTCTTTTGTCATTGGAGCAAATGATGTAACTAATCCTGCAGCTAAAACTGATCCAAAAAGTCCTATTTTTGGAATGCCGATTTTAGATGTGGAAAAATCAAAGTCAGTTCTATTTGTTAAACGAGGTATGGCAGCAGGATATGCCGGAGTAGATAATGAACTTTTTTATAAAGATAATACGCTAATGCTTTTTTCTGATGCAAAAAAGATGGTTGAAGAGATAATTAAAAATTTAGATTAATTAAATTATTCTCCAGTATTAATCAGTCCACCTCGTTTTCTAGCTCCTTCAAATGATACCAAAAATACAACAATAGCTAATAAGGCGTAAACTAAATTTAGTATTAACGATTTAATAAAATAAACTGTATTAAAATTATTATTAAAGAGAACTTCTCTCATTCCTTCAAAAACATAAGTTTGTGGAAATGATAATGAAAGCCATCTTATCCATTCTGGTAAAGTTTGAATTGGGTAATAAATTGCACTTAATGGAGCTAATGTAAAAATTGCGCCCCATGCTAAACTTTCAGCAGAAACACCAAAGCGAATAATTGCTGCAATAATAAAAATACCGAGAATCCAACCCGTAATAAGTAAACTTGAAAAGAAAAGCATTAAACTAAAACCCATTTGGAATAGAGAAAATGAATAAAGAGGAATAGCAAGCAGGGCTGCAGGAATAATTGCAATAACGGTTCTAATCAAACTGATAGTCATTAATGATAGGACCATCTCTAAGGGCTTTAATGGGCTTACAAATAATTGTCCCAAATTTCTTGACCAGATTTCTTCAAGAAATGATAAAGAAAATCCTAGCTGACTTCTAAATAATACATCCCATAACAATACTCCAGCAATCAAAACCCCGCCAATCTGTAGTGCAGTATCGTTGGAGTAAGTTAAGTATTTAGCAATCAGTCCCCACAATATCATTTGAAATGTTGGCCAATACATAAGCTCTAAAATTCTTGGAAAAGATGTTTTGATTAAATAAAAATATCTTATTACAAGTGCAAAAATTCTAGCTAGTGATTTCATCTATTACCTTCTTCTCTTGCAATTTTAAGAAAAACATCCTCTAATTTTTTTTTCCCATATTTTTTTAAAAGACTGGAAGGAGATCCTTGATCTGTAATCTCCCCATTCTTCATCATGATTACGCTATCACAAAGTCTTGTTACTTCTTCCATATTGTGACTTGCAAGTATGATAGCGGTGTCATGTTTTTTACAAAAATTTTCAAAGAAAGTTCTTATTCTATCTGCCGTGTCCGGATCTAAAGAAGCCGTTGGTTCATCGAGAAATAAAATTTCAGGATCATTAATGATTGCTTTTCCAAGGCTTACTCTAGTTTTTTGACCGGATGATAATTCACCTACTTTAAGATCAAGTAAGTTTTCAAAACCTAATTCCTTTGCAATGCTTTTAATTTTTTTATTTATATTAGCAACTCCATACAGCATTCCATAAACAAATAAATTCTGCCTAACCGTTAATTTTTTTGGAAGATCAACATAAGGGGATGAAAAATTTATTTTATCTAAAATTTTGTATCTATTCTTTGAAATGTCATGAGATAATATTTTAATACTTCCTGAAGTTGGGGTTAACAAACCCAATAACATTGTAATAGTTGTAGTTTTGCCAGCTCCGTTAGCACCCAAGATTCCTTTTATTTCTCCTCTTTTTAAATCAAAGGAAATATTTTTAACTGCTTGATGATTGGTAAATTTTTTCGATAAATTTCTAACTTCAATAATATTTTCATTCATAAAAGGATGCTCTTTTTAACCTTTCATTTATTGCTTTACCTAAATCTTTATTTGGAATTTTATTTACACTAATAGATTTAAATTTTTTATTTTTTATTATTCTTATTTGTCTATTACTATTTTCTAATATTTGTTTTATTGCTAATTTCGCATCTTTATGTATTTGTGTTTCTGATGGATTATTATAATAATTACATGGATTATCATCTTTATAATGTGAAAAATGATGTATTCTTAATTTCCCCTGTTTTAAAATTAAACTTTTATTACATTCAGGACAAATATATTCATCATTTTTATTTGCTAATATAGGACAACAATATTGTTTTGTAATTTTATTTATCGCACCTAATTTTTGTATATGTAATGACATTTTTATAAAAATAATTTATAAATATAATCATATTTTTTTCATAATATCTATTTAAAGACATTAATAAGAATTCTTTAAATACATATCTTTAAATCTCAATTAAATACAAAAAAATGATTTAATAATATTTCAAATATTAATAATTAAAAAAAAGATGTCATATTATAATTATACTCAAGATTGTCATCAAGATATTATTTATTAATTAAATCTTTTTTTTTTTATAAGAAAACGTTTCAACTCTGAATTAATAAAAAGATTTGAATTTTCTATTAAT
>JALRAW010000017.1 GCA_023257975.1 Candidatus Fonsibacter sp. | reverse complement strand
TATTATTGATAACTTGAGCACTGGAAAATTAGCGCGTAAACCCCAAAATTCGATATATCTTTCGGGTGATGTGCGAAATGCAAAATTTATTCATGAAGTGTGCAATAAGTATGAAATTACAGGAATCGTCCATTTGGCAGCTTTCAAACAATGTTTGTGGTGATATTCTCGAATCACTATAAGATCCCGGCCCTATAGATCCAATTTGAGAGATCTAGGGCAGGCCCCAGTCAGAATATTAATATAAACCTTTGTTTTCTTAGTATTTCACTACATTTTCTTTTTTCTTTTTTTGGCTACATTCAGTTGGGCCACAATGGATAACAAAGACGACCCGGTAGTCATTGCACAAGCGCGTGTCGACTCCTTAACGTCCCTTCTGGAAAAGATGCTGTATCATTTTTAGTAAGAGTTAAAGAATATTTAGAAGATCCGAGAAGACTTTTTTTAAATTTATAATTCATGGAAGAGTTTGATTTTTTAGTTATAGGAGGAGGACCAGGAGGTTATGTTGCGGCAATTAGGGCCGCTCAATTGGGATTAAAAACTGCATGCATTGAGTCTAGAGGAACATTAGGGGGTACTTGCCTTAATGTAGGATGTATACCCTCTAAAGCTCTATTACACTCTTCCGAACTTTACAAAAAAGCAAAAACTGAGTTTAAAAATATAGGCATCAATATTAATGAACCATCATTAGACCTTGCAAAAATGATGAGTCATAAATCAAAGGGTGTTGAAGGACTTACAAAAGGAATAGAATTTTTGTTTAAAAAAAATAAAGTTACTTACATTAAAGGTTTTGGAGCATTTAAGGATAAAAATACAGTTTCAGTAACAGATCAGTCTAATAATCAAAAAGATTACAAATTTAAGAATGCAATCATAGCAACTGGCTCTGTTCCAATTTCTCTTCCAAATATAGAAATTGATGAAAAGACAGTAGTGTCTTCAACTGGAGCATTAAACTTAACTTCGGTACCTAAAAAACTTATTGTTATTGGAGCTGGTTACATTGGGCTAGAAATGGGTTCGGTTTGGTTAAGACTAGGATCGGAAGTTCAAGTTGTAGAATTTCTAGACCATATAACTCCAGGCATGGACAGAGAAGTTTCTGATGCTTTTTTAAAAATATTACAAAAACAAGGAATGCAATTTAATCTTTCAACAAAAGTAGTGGGTGTTAAAAAAAGTAAAAATGGTGCGACTGTTACCGTTGAGAAGAATGGGGCAAAAAGTGATATTGATTGTGATATTGTATTAATGTCGGTGGGTAGGAAACCTAACACGGTAGGATTAAACCTTGATAAAATTGGAGTTAAGCTAGACTCAAAAGGAAGAGTTGAAACAAATCATAAATACAAAACTAATTTAGATAACATTTATGCAATAGGAGATGTAATTGTTGGTCCAATGTTGGCACATAAAGCCGAAGAGGAAGGAATTGCAGTTGCAGAGTTGCTTAGCGGAAAATTTGGGCATGTTAATTACGATGTTATTCCTGGCGTTGTATATACTTCTCCTGAAGTCGCTTCAGTTGGGAAAACAGAAGAACAATTAAAAGAGCAAAAAATATCTTATAAAGTTGGTAAATTTCCTTTTGCAGCAAATGCTAGAGCAAAGGTTAATGATGAAGGAGATGGATTTGTTAAAATTTTATCTGATGAAAAAACAGATAGAGTTTTAGGTGTTCATATGATTGGACCGGACGTTGGCAATATGATCGCAGAAATGGCTTTGGCTATGGAATTTGGTGCAAGCGCTGAAGATATTGCCGCACTACATATCTTGAAAGCCGAAAGCAAAGATTATGATTATTACTATAATGCCTTATCTATTATGAATAAGATTTTAGATTTAGGTCCTGTAACTTTACTGGTCAGAAATATAGAAAAGGTTAAAGATTTTTACATGAATTTGGTTGGTCTTGAAGTAATAAAATCAGATGTATTCAAGGGGGTTATTTT
>JALRAW010000140.1 GCA_023257975.1 Candidatus Fonsibacter sp. | reverse complement strand
TATATTCTATTTTAGATATAGTAATAAAAAATAGCTCTAAATTAGCTATAGCTATTTCAAAAAAATATTAACTTTCAAGCTTAACGTCCCAATATAAATAATCTAACCAACTCTGATGTAAAAAGTTTGGCGGAAAAAATTTACCGTTATCATGCAATTCTTCTACTGTTGGTCTGTATGGTTTTGTTTTTGGGATCATTCCACTAATATGAGGAAGTTTTCCACCTTTCTTTACATTACATGAGCAACAAGCGGATACCACATTCTCCCAACAAGTAATTCCACCTCTAGATCTTGGTATTACATGATCAAAAGTTAAATTTTTATTATCTCCACAATACTGACAGGAAAATCTATCTCTTAAAAAAACATTGAATCTTGTAAAATTTGGAAACTCAGAAGGTTTTATATATTTCTTTAAGGAAATTACACTTGGCAATTTCATAGAAAAGGAAGGACTTCTTATCTCGCGATCATATTCTGAAACTATTGTCACTCTATCTAAAAAAACATCACGTACGGCATCTTGCCAGCACCATAATGATAAAGGATAATAACTTAATGGTCTATAATCGGCATTTAAAACAAGGGCTGGACACTTATCCAGAGGTACCGAATTAGATTCTGTAATAATCATTTAATACACTAATTGATATATCAATTTTATTTATAATCAAAATATTTATTTTTTATTAATGTTAATAAATTCTAAACCCAAACTTAATCCTTCAACTGGAATAGTATGGCCACAACCTTTAAAAATTTTAGTTTTTAAATTAAATTTATTTTTTAATAAAAAATTTTTTGCCTCCATCATTTCTTCTAAAGGAACAATACTATCATCATCTCCATGCATTAAAAAAACTGAAGGTTTTGATTTAATTTTTTTTTCCAAATAAGCTGAGTCATAAATTTTTCCTGAATAACCAACTACTCCAGCAATTTTATTAGAATTTGTTAACGCATAATGTAATGAAATCATTGTTCCTTGGCTAAAGCCTACTAAAAATAACTTTGAATAATCTAAGCTTAACTCTTGAAGTTTTGCATTAATAAAATCTGTTAACTTTAATATTGAATTCTCTAATTCTAAATTAATTTTTTTTTCATCATGACTCATAAGATCAAACCATTCAAATCCTCCAGGATTTACTGAACAAACATTTGGTGCATTAGGTGAAGTAAAATAAAAGTCTGGCAAAAATCTCTGCCAATAATTTCCTATATTAATTAAATCTTTTCCATCAGCTCCGTATCCATGACAAAAAACTAATAAATAATTTGCCTTAGATGAGGTTTGCGCCAATGAAGTCGATTTTAGAAATATATTTTCATCAATTAATTTCATTAATATTTATTTTATATAATTTTAACCATTTTATGATAACTATTTCTTAATGTCAGATTTAAGTCGTATTATTGCAATAGTTGCTTTGATTGTTGTTACGATAATCCTTATGCGCGGATTAAAATCATTTTTTCTTGGAAGTAATATTGATGATAAAAGACAAAGTAATAAATTAATGCAGCTAAGAGTTATTGCGCAATTTGTCGCTATAGTTATTTTAATGACTCTTTTTTATTTTCACAAAAAATAAACTTAAAGCTTTATTAACCAACTAATAAATTTTTCATCAGCAAAATTAATAGAACCTATAACTCTTGCTATTTCTTTACCGTTGCGATCTACAATTAGTGTCGTTGGCAAGCCTCTTAATCCAATTTTATTGGCTAAAACGTACTCTGGATCATAATAAGTAGAAAAATTTTTAATTTTTAACTCAGTAAAAAATTTATCAGTTTTTTTTTTATTTATCTTTTCAAGATTAATAGCAAATATTTTTACTTTTTCTTTGCCGATAACTTCAACTAGCTTATCAATAGATGGCATTTCTTCTTTGCAAGGCACACACCAAGTAGACCAAAAATTAATTAGATTTATTTGATGATCAAATTTATTAAACTTTAATTTTTTGCCAGAGAAATCTATAAATTCTTCGCCAATAATTTCTTTTGGAACATCATGAACAACTATGTTCTTGAAAGGAAGATCTTTAATGGGTTGTGATAAAGAGTGATTAGTAATAAATAACAATAAACTAGTTAAATAAACTAAATATTTAAAAGAATTGCGTAAAAAAAACATAGTTTAATTTTATATATTATTAAAAATATGACTAAAGGAAATAAAAATAAAGTGTGGGGTACAAGAGTTAAAAAGCCTACATCGAAACTTTTGCAGTCAATTAATTCTTCGATTGATATTGATAAAAGATTATTCAATGAAGATATTGATGCATCTATTGCTCATTGCGAAATGTTATCAAAGCAGAAAATTATTAAAAGCGAATCTGCTAAAAAAATCATTTTTGGATTAAAAAAGATTAAAATTGAAATACAAAATAATAAATTCCAATTTAAAAAAGAGCATGAAGACATTCATCTTAATGTTGAAAAAAGATTATTTGAAATTATAGGTGATCACGCTGGATTTCTTCATACTGCAAGATCAAGAAATGATCAGGTGGTAACAGATTTTAAACTTTGGGTAAAAAAATCTGCAAACATTATCGATAAAAATTTAACTCTACTCATCAAAAGTTTTTTAAATAAAGCTAAAAAAAACATTGATGTAATTATGCCAGGATTTACACATCTTAAAAATGCACAGCCGATCCTATTTTCACATTATTTATTGGCGTATGTGGAAATGTTCAAAAGAGACAAGAAAAGAATTAAAAGTTTCTTAGAAAATATTAATGAAAATCCTTTGGGATCTGCAGCTCTTGCTGGGACTTCGTATAATATTGATAGACATTTTACATCAAAAAAACTTGGGTTTAAAAAACCTACTGACAACTCTATTGATTCGGTTTCTGATAGAGATTTTGCTATTGAATTCTTATTTATTGCATCTTTATGTTCAGTACATCTTTCAAGACTCGCTGAAGAAATCATTATTTGGAATTCAGATCTCGTAAATTTAATCACTCTCGAAGATAGTTTATTAACAGGATCTTCAATCATGCCTCAAAAGAAGAATCCGGATTCTGCAGAATTAATTAGAGGCAAAACTGGAAGAATTTTTGGACAATTGTCTTCAATACTAACTACAATGAAAGGCTTACCGCTTGCTTACTTTAAAGACATGCAAGAAGATAAAGAGAGCGTATTCGATTCTTACGATACTCTTTTATTGAATATTCAGCTTGCTAGAGAATTAGTAGATGGGATGAAACCCAACAAAGCTAAAATGCTAGCTGCTGCAAAATTAGGTTTTACAACCGCAACAGACTTTGCTGACTATTTAGTAAAAAAAGGAATGTCTTTTAGAGACGCTCATAAAAAATCTGCAACTCTTGTAAATATTGCTGAAAAAAATAATCAAACACTTGATGAGTTAGATTTTTTAACGATTAAAAAAGTTGAAAAAAGCGTAGAAAAAGATGTTTTGAAAATATTTGATCTGAAAAATTCAGTGAATTCAAAAAAATCTTATGGCGGAACGTCACCGTTTAATGTTAATAAAATGATAAAAAAATATCAAAAAGAGTTTAAATGATTAAAGTTTTATTAATACTATCAGTATTATTCTTAACAGTATCTTGTGGTGTAAAAAATAATCCTACTTACCAATCTTTTAATAATAATTTTGAAAAACAATCTTTAGAAACTAAAATTGATATCAAAATCATTTAATGAATTTTCTAAAATTCAAAAATAAAAAATTATTTTTTGAAAATATTGCTATATCAAAAGTAGCTACAAAAGTTAAAACTCCATTTTATCTTTATTCTTTAGGACAACTAAAATTTAATTTTAATAATTTTAAGAAATCTTTTAAAAAAATAAATCCAATCATCTGCTTTTCGGTAAAATCAAATTCAAATTTAAGACTTATTTCTGAATTAAGAAAACTTGGCTCTGGTGCAGATGTTGTTTCAATTGGCGAATTAAAAATTGCTCTTAAAGCAGGAATCTCTCCTAAAAAAATAGTTTTTTCTGGAGTTGGAAAGACAGAAGAAGAATTAGATTTTGCAATTAAAAAAGAGATTCTTTTAATTAATGCAGAGTCGGAGGCGGAAATAAGGGCTATTAATAAAATTGCCAAAAAAAATAATAAAATTGTCTCTGTAGGAATTAGAATTAATCCCAATATCTCAGCTAAAACTAATAAAAAAATATCTACAGGAAAAAAAGATAATAAGTTTGGTATTTCAATGAGTGCATGTTTGGAAATATTTAACAATCAATATTATTATGAATATGTAAAATTTGAGGCAATTAGCGTTCATATTGGTTCTCAAATTATGGACATCAATCCGTTCAAAAAAGTTTTGAATGCACTGTCAAGCTTTAATAAAAAAATTAATCTAATCGGAATAAATTTAAAATATATCGATCTAGGGGGTGGGACTGGAATTCCATACTCAAGCAACGAGAAAAAATTTAATCTAAAACAATATTCAAATCTTGTTCTGAAATTTAAAAAAGCAAATGATGTAGAAATTATTTTTGAACCAGGAAGATCTATTTGTGGCAATACTGGAGTATTAATATCCAAAGTTATTTATCTAAAAGATGTGCCAGGGAAAAAATTTATAATTATAGATGCCGCAATGAATGATTTAATAAGACCGGCTCTATATGGTGCAAAACATCAAATTTACCCTTTGTTAAAAAATAACTCTAATATTAAGAAAAATACTGAATTTGTCGGTCCGGTTTGTGAAAGTTCAGATACTTTTATTTCTTACAATAAATATCAAAAACTTAATGAGGGAGATTATGTATGCATTGATAATATTGGAGCATAT
>JALRAW010000131.1 GCA_023257975.1 Candidatus Fonsibacter sp. | reverse complement strand
GAGGAATTCCTACAAATTATTATGGTGAAGTGGTCTCAAAAACTGAAAATGGCAAAGATGTCATTGTACCTGGTTTGATGGCGGTTGGTGAGGCAGCATGTGTTTCAGTTCATGGTGCAAATAGATTAGGATCTAATTCATTAATTGATCTTGTGGTATTTGGTAGAGCTGCTGCTATGAGAGCAGCAACAATAGTAAAACCAAATTCTAAACATGAGGTAATTCCTGAAAGCGAGACTCAAAAATCAATTTCAAGATTTGATAAATTAAGAAATTCAAACGGTGGCACACCTACTTCTGTACTAAGAGATAAAATGCAAAGAACAATGCAAAAAAATTGTGCAGTATTTAGAGACGCTAAGATTTTAAAAGAAGGTATGGAAGAAATTCAAAAACCATGGCAAGGAATGGATGATATTTCAGTTTCAGACAAGTCTTTAATTTTTAATACGGATTTAATTGAAACTTTAGAGTTTGATAATTTAATAAGGCAATCTCTTGTTACAATGGCCTCGGCTGAAAATCGAAAAGAAAGCAGAGGAGCACACTCTAGAGAAGATTTTAAGGAAAGAGATGATGAAAATTGGATGAAGCATACTTTAGCTTGGCAAGATGGTGAAAAAATTAAAATTGACTACAGAAATGTTCATAACTTTACTTTAACTAATGAAGTTCAGTATTTTCCACCGAAAGCGAGAGTATATTAATGGTTCAATTTTCATTGCCAAAAGACTCAAAAATTGTTGAGGGGAAATATTTTAAAGACAAGACTAATGGAAAGAACCTAAAGAAAGTTAAAGTTTATAGATGGGATCCTGAAATAAAACAAAACCCAAGGTTAGACACTTATGAAGTTAATATGGATGAATGTGGACCTATGGTTCTTGATGTACTTATTAAAATTAAAAATGAAATTGATACTACATTAACTTTCAGAAGATCTTGCAGAGAAGGTGTTTGTGGTTCCTGTGCGATGAATATTGATGGTGTGAATGGACTGGCTTGCACAAAATCAGCAGTGGATATCAAAGATGAAATAAAAGTTTACCCTCTTCCTCATATGCCAGTGATCAAAGATTTAGTTCCAAATTTAAATCAACTTTATAAACAATATAAATCTATTGAGCCTTGGTTACAGGTTGAACAAAAAAGCGAGGTAGCTGATAAAGAAATATATCAGTCAAAACAAGACAGAGAAAAATTAGATGGACTATATGAATGTATTATGTGCGCATGCTGTTCAACATCTTGTCCTAGTTATTGGTGGAATGGTGAAAAATATCTAGGGCCAGCAGTTTTATTACAAGCTTATAGATGGATCATTGATAGCAGAGATGAGGAAAGAGTAAAAAGATTAAAAAAAGTTGCAGATGAGCTTAAACTTTTTAGATGTCATACAATCATGAACTGTACTAATACTTGTCCTAAAGGACTGAATCCAGCAAAAGCAATTGGCTCGATAAAAAAAATGTTAGTTCAACACAGTAAAGATCTGTAATTTTTTACTTCATTATTTGACAGCTTAATTTTATCCTTATATTTTCTTATTAATTTAAATGAGAATTATAGAGCATTTTGTAAACGGAAAATCTTTTCCTGGATCCTCAAAAAAAACTTCTGATGTTTTTAATCCAGCTACGGGCGAGGTTTCTGCTAAAGTAAATCTGGCTACAAAAAAAGATGTTGATGATGTAGTTACGATTGCAAGTAAAGCATTTCTGACTTGGTCACAAGTCCCACCCTTACAAAGGGCAAGAATTTTATTTAAATTTAAAGAATTGATAGAAAAAAATTCAGATGAACTTACAAAAATTATCGTATCAGAACATGGCAAAGTTTATGATGATGCCAAGGGATCTTTAACTCGAGGCTTAGAGGTTGTAGAATTTGCATGTGGGATACCGCATTTATTAAAAGGTGAATTTACGGAAAATGTTGGAACCAATGTTGACAGTTGGTCGATAAGACAACCACTAGGGGTTTGTGCTGGAATCACTCCTTTCAATTTTCCAGCAATGGTTCCAATGTGGATGTTTCCTTTAGCAATTGCATGCGGAAATACTTTTATTTTAAAGCCATCTGAAAAAGATCCAAGTTGTTCCATAAAATTAGCACAATTACTAAAAGAAGCAGGTTTACCTGATGGAGTTTTTAATGTTGTAAATGGAGATAAAGAATCTGTGGATGCGCTACTTTCAAATCCAAATATTAGCGCAATTAGTTTTGTAGGCTCAACTCCTATCGCAAAGTACATTTATGAAAATGCTGCAAAATTTGAAAAAAGAGTTCAAGCATTAGGAGGAGCAAAAAACCATTGCGTCGTAATGCCGGATGCTGATTTAGATCAGGCTGTTGCAGGGCTTATGGGTGCTGCATATGGTTCAGCTGGTGAAAGATGTATGGCTCAATCTGTGGCAGTTGCCGTTGGAAATATAGCAGATGAGTTAGTGTATAAACTTGCGAAAGAAGTTAATAATTTAAAA
>JALRAW010000059.1 GCA_023257975.1 Candidatus Fonsibacter sp. | reverse complement strand
AGGAATCTCTCCTACAACGATGGTATATATGTAAGTATATAAGTTCCCTATAGGATTGTCAA
Organism: Candidatus Fonsibacter sp.; assembly: GCA_023257975.1. Taxonomy (GTDB): domain Bacteria; phylum Pseudomonadota; class Alphaproteobacteria; order Pelagibacterales; family Pelagibacteraceae; genus Fontibacterium; species Fontibacterium subtropicum. Next base: position 7,153 of record JALRAW010000059.1, on the reverse strand, counting down.
TATAACTCTTAAAATCCGAAGTATTACGCGAAAGCAATCTTTTCGTAAATTTAACATATTAAAATATTTGTCGTAATATCCAGAACCGTAGCCGAGCCTATTACCATATTTATCAAAAGCTAACAGTGGAACTAAAAAAATATCAGGTATTAAAGTTTTAGATTTTATAAAAGTTTGTGGTATTCCATATTTATTTAATTGCAAAACATCGTTTGAATTCCATTTTTTAAACTCCATTAATTTATTATCTTTGTGAATAAACGGTAATGTCAACGAGAGTCCTTTTTTAAATAACAACATATTTAAAATTTTTAAATCTAATTCAAAGTTTATAGAATAATAAGACCCGATGATGTTTTTTTTGGATCGTATAATCTCTGAAAATAATGGACTAAAATCTTGTTCTTTTAAATTAAAATATTTATTTTTTCTTAAGGAAAAAAAATACTTCCTTAACTTTTCTTTCATTAAATTTAATTAATTTTTTCTAAAAAATTATTTATTGAATTTGAAACTTTTTCGATAGACTCTGAATAATTTTTTTCATTATCTAAGATTTTACCTTTAAGTTCTTGCAATTCTGATTGTAGACTTTGAATTTCTTTTTCTTTATCTTCTTTATATAGAATTGATAAATTTTTAATTTCTTTAAATTTATCTAGTAAAGTTTTGTTTTGATTTTTAAGCTTTTCTATAGACTCTTTGATGGTAAACATTTCATCAATCACTTGAATAGAGCTAATTAATAAAAGTTTACTTTCGCCTATATTTCCAAGATCACTTTTAAGCTTTTCAAATTTTTCATTTAAATGTAAGGATAATTTTTCTAATTCCTGCTCCTGCCCATCTTCGCATGAAAGAATATAATCTCGATTGTTAAATTTAACAGTAACATTTACCATTTATCAAATTCTCCTAACATGGCATCTGTCTCTTGGCTTAATTCGTCAATTTTTTTCACAAACATTTTTTTATTTTTTAATATTTGTTCCAATTGTTCTTTTGTTGACTGCAATTCAGTTTGGACAGAATTAACTTCTTCTTTTAAATTTTTGTTAATATTTTCAGTTTCCTCAATTTTATATCTTGACTCTTTTAATTCTGCTTCCATTTTAGCTAATTCATCTTTTATTGTTTGATTTTCTTTTTCTATAAGATCAATTTTATTTAATAATTCATAATTTCCTGCATCTTGATTATTTAGTTTTTCTTCAAAAACTTTTAGCTCATTGATGATATTATTTTTTTCTTGTTCTAAATTTTTTGACTTCTGATGCAATTCTTCTTTTTCTTTTTCTAACTGATGGCTTAATTTTTTTAGATAGCTGCTTTCTTCTTTTGAGGTTTTAATTAAATCTGCGATTGAATCTAGTTTGTTTAAACTTTCGAATAGCTGTGTTTCTTTATTTTTTAAATTCATTAAACTGAAAAAAAATGTTTAATTTGCATCTTAAACATAATAATAATTCCTGCAATCCAAGTCTATCTATGTTTCATGACAAAAAATAATTACTCAGATCTAGCTAATGCAATAAGATTTTTGTCAATTGACGCAGTTCAAAAAGCAAACTCTGGTCATCCTGGTATGCCCATGGGAATGGCTGATGTAACAACGATTCTTTTTAATAAATTTTTAAGATTTAATCCTCATAATCCATCTTGGTTTAATAGAGATAGATTTGTTTTGTCAGCAGGTCATGGGTCAATGTTGCTTTATTCTGCTTTATACTTATCTGGTTATAAAAGTATTACTATTGAAGATATAAAAAATTTTAGACAATTAGATTCTATTTGCGCTGGGCATCCTGAATATGAAAAAGATTCTGGAATAGAAACGACCACTGGCCCCTTAGGACAAGGCATAGCTAATGCTGTTGGCTTTGCTTTAGCCGAAGAAATTAATAGAGAAAAATTTGGTAATAAGATTTGCAATCATAAAACTTATGTAATTGCAGGTGATGGTTGTTTAATGGAAGGTATTAGTCATGAAGCAATGAGTCTAGCCGGACACTTAAAACTTAAAAACTTAATATTATTTTTTGATAACAACTCTATTTCTATAGATGGAAATACAAATCTTAGTATTTCTGACGATTATAGAAAAAGATTTTCTTCTTATAACTGGGATTTGATTGAGATTAATGGTCATGATCATAATCAAATTTCAAAAGCCATTAGTAAAGTACAAACAGCAAAAAAACCAACGGTTATATCTTGCAAAACTATTATTGGTTATGGTTCGCCAAACAAAAGTAATACTGCCTCGGTTCATGGAAGTCCTTTGGGAGGCCCAGAGATTGAATTGGTTAGAAAAAAATTAAAATGGTCATATCCTCCATTTGAGATACCTGAAAAAATTTTAAAAGAGTGGAGAAAATTAATTATTACTGGAAAAAAACATGAAGAAAATTGGAAAAAGAATTTTGATAAATTAGAAAAAAATAAAAAAGAAGAGATTTTAAGAATTAATTCTGGCAACTTACCAAAAAACTTTAATGAAAAAATTAATCAAATTAAAGATAAATTTTTTGAAAATCTAAAGCCCACTGCTACAAGAAAATCTTCAGAAGTATGTCTTGAATCAATTACAACATTTATTCCAGAGCTTATAGGCGGCTCCGCAGATTTAACAGGTTCTAATAATACAAAATCATCATCTCAAAAAATAATAAAAGCTAGTAATTTTAATGGTACATATATTCACTACGGAATAAGAGAACATGGTATGTGCGGCGTAATGAATGGTTTGGCTTTAGATCAAAGTATCATTCCATACGGTGGAACGTTTTTAATATTTTCAGATTATTGCAAGCCATCAATTAGATTAGCCGCATTAATGAAACAAAGAGTCATATATGTATTAACACATGACTCAATTGGTCTTGGTGAAGATGGGCCGACGCATCAACCAGTGGAACAGTTATTTAGTTTAAGATCAATTCCAAATTTAAATGTATTTAGGCCAGCTGACTCTATAGAAACTTTAGAAGCCTGGGAATTAGCTTTAAAATCAAATTCCTCTCCTAGTGTTCTCGCTCTCACAAGACAAGATTTGCCAATAGTAAGAAAAAAAGAAACTAAAGAAAATTTAACTCAATATGGTGGCTACATATTAAGTGATTCAAAAAAAGATAATTGCAATCTAACAATAATTGCAACGGGATCAGAAGTAGAGATTGCCTTGGATGTTCAAAAAAAATTACAAGAACAAAATATAGAATCGAAAGTTATTTCTATGCCTTGTTTAGAATTATTTGAAAAACAATCTAATGAATATAAAAATAAAATTTTAGGAAAAAACTCTTTTAAAGTAACAATAGAAGCTGGCGTCACGACAGGTTGGGAAAAATATACGTCTAATGGAATTTCTTTTGGAATTAATTCATTTGGGAAAAGTGCTCCTTACAAACAAATATATAAACATTTTGGTCTGACTTCTGAAAATATTGTCTCAGAAATCAAAAAAAATTATAAATAATCAATTTTATAAATGGATAATCTAAATACGCTTTCTAGCAACGAAGATATTAAAAATAAAATTATTTTTTTACGAGTAGACTTTAATATTCCAATAAAAGACGGGAAAGTAATTGATGATACCAAAATCGTTAAAATGAAAGATATTATTAATAAGTTGTTGTCTAAAAAAACTAAAATTATCTTATGTTCCCATTTAGGAAGACCTCAAAAAAATGGTAAAGAAGGATTATCTTTAGACCAAGTTAAAAATAAATTAGAAAATATTTTAAAAAAAGACATAGTCTTTTTAAGCGACTATTTAAATAAAGAAACTAAGAATAATATAATACAATCAGTTAAACAGTTATTTCTTCTGGAAAATATCAGATTTTACAAAGAGGAGGAAAAAAATGATCTCGAATTTGCTAAAAAATTGGCAAGTCTTGCAGATATTTACATTAATGAAGCGTTTTCGTGCTCTCATCGGTCTCACGCCTCTGTTACCGGAATAACTAAATTTATAAGATCCTATGCCGGGGAAACAATTATTAATGAATTAAATTCTTTAGAAAAAATTTTTAATAAATCAAACAAGCCTGTTACTTGTATTATCGGTGGCTCAAAAATATCTACAAAAATTGATTTAATTTCTAACCTAATTAAAAAAGTAGATTTTATGATTATTGGGGGAGCTATGGCTAATAATTTTATAAAATATAACAATTTTGAGATTGGAAAATCCTTATTTGAACCCAACAAAGAAGAAACTATTAAAGAAATTATTTCTGCAGCAAACACAAATAACTGTAAATTAATAATTCCTAACGATGTTATTGTTTCGACTAATGAAAATACTGTTGGTAAAAATAAAAGTTTATCTGAAATAGAATCCGGCGATATTATTTTTGATATTGGTACTGATACTATAAAAAATATTGGTAAAATTATTAATTTATCAAAAACTCTGTTATGGAATGGTCCGTTGGGATTTTTTGAAAAAGATTTTTTTGCAAATGGAAGTAATGAAGTCGCAAAATTAATTAAAATTAATACTCAAAAAAAATTATTGACATCTATAGCAGGCGGTGGTGATACCGCTGCAGCAATCAAAAAAGCAAAAGCTGAAGATGGTTTTAGTTACATCTCAACTGCAGGTGGTGCCTTTTTAGAATGGCTTGAAGGAAAAATACTTCCGGGACTAAAAGTCCTTGAAAAATAATTTTTAAATAAATAAAAGGTTAGTTCTATGAACAGTATAGAGTCTATTGCTCTTGCAATGGTTAAAAAAGGTAAAGGAATTTTAGCTGCTGATGAAAGTAATAGCACAATGACTAAAAGATTAGATTCTGTAAAAGTTCCCTCTACTGAAGCAAACAGATTAAGCTTTCGAGAAGCACTTTTTACATCAAATAAAATTAAAGATTTTATAAGCGGTGTAATCTTGTTTGATGAAACAATAAAACAAACTGCTTCTAATGGCAAAACTATCTCAAAATTATTGAGCGACCAAGGAATTATTCCTGGAATTAAAGTTGATAAAGGTGTTAAACCACTTGCTCTCTCAAATAATGAAAAAATTACTGAAGGACTGGATGGTCTTAAAGAAAGATTAATTGAATATTATAAATTAGGAGCGCGATTTACAAAATGGAGAGCTGTATATGATATATCTAATATCTGCCCATCAAAAACCTCAATAGTTGCAAATGCACACGCACTCGCAAGATACGCTGCGATAGTTCAAGATACAAATATGGTTCCAATTGTTGAACCTGAAGTTTTAATGGATGGAAATCATGATATTAAAAAATGCTATGAAGTAACTGCTGCAGTGTTAAATGAATGTTTTAACCAACTGGCTATAAATAAAGTAAATTTAAAAGGAATAGTATTAAAACCAAATATGATATTAAATGGTTCTGAATCTGGAAAAAAAAATATAACTGAAGAAGTTGCCGAAAAAACTCTTGATTGCCTAAAAAAAAATGTTCCAAAAGAAGTTCCGGGTATAGCTTTTCTTTCGGGTGGACAAAGTGAGTTGGAAGCAACTGAAAACTTAAACTCAATTAATAAAATTAATGATACAAAATTTATATTTACATTCTCATATGGTAGAGCACTGCAGCAAAGTGCATTAAAAACTTGGGCAAAAAATATTAATGATAAAACTACTGTTCAAGCAGTATTTGATATAAGATCCGAGATGAATAGCCTTGCTTCAATTGGCAAATGGAAATTAAATCTAGAAAAAAAAGCAGCTTAATTTATTGAGTAAATTTCTTTACTTAATTTCCCCCGAAATAATTACAAATCATAAAATATTTCTTAAAAAACTAGAACTTATTTTTACAAGCAATATTATAAAATTTTTTCAACTAAGAATTAAAAATCAGAAAAGAAAAAAGATTATATTACTTGGAAAAAAAATAAAAAGACTTACTAGAAAATACAAAGTTAATTTTATCATAAATGATGATCCTTATATTGCCAAAATAATAAATGCTGATGGTTGTCATCTTGGTCAACAAGATATGTCTATAAAGTTTGCAAAAAAAATATTAAAAAAAAATTCAATTATTGGAATAACTTGTCATAACTCTAAAATGCTTGCTTCTAATGCTTTTGCTAATAAAGCAAGTTATGTGGCTTTTGGAGCTTTTTATCCAACAAAAACTAAAAAAGTAAAGTACAGAGCCAAATTGAGTTTGATTAAATGGGCCAAAAAAAATATTAATAAACCTATTATTGCGATAGGTGGAATTAATCAAAAAAATTATCTAAAAATATTAAATGCTGGCGCAGATTATATAGCTTGTTCGGCTTGTATATGGAAAAGCAACATGAAAAATCCATTAACTGCTGTAAAGATGTTTAAAAAATAGATATATGTCTTCGAAATAAATATGAAAATTTTAGGATCAGACATCAGAGTTGGTAATATCATTGAATATAAAAATGATCTTTGGAAATGCCTTAAAAACCAAACATCAAATCGTGGAAATCTTCGATCGCACAATCAAGTAGAGCTTAAAAGTATTACTAAAGGCACAAAATTAAATGAAAGATTTAGAGCTGACGAAACAGTTGAGAAAGCAAGTCTTGAAGAAAAAAAATTTCAATTTTTATATTCAGCAAATGACGAATTTTTTTTTATGGATAGCACTAATTTTGAGCAAATCTCAATCAATAAAACTCTCATTGAAGAATGCGAAAAATTTTTAAAAGAAAATTTAGAAGTTACTATTGAATTTTATCAAGACAAACCGCTTAATGTTATTTTACCTAGATCTATTGAATACGAAGTTCTTGAAACTGAGTCAGTTGTAAAAGGACAAACTGCATCTGGTTCTTTTAAACCAGCAACGATTCAAAATGGTGTTAAAGTAATGGTTCCAGCATTTATAAACCAAGGTGATAAAATAATCGTCGATACAGAAACTCAAGAATATTTAAAAAAAATTAGCTAATGCCTTTACTTTCGGCCAATCTAAACGTGATGGAGAAGGCTTGTAAAAAAGCATCTAAACTTTTAATACGTGATTTTGGTGAAATTGAAAAATTACAAGTATCAAAAAAAGGCCCCGGAGATTTTGTAACAAACTCAGATAAAAGGACTGAAAAGATAATTATTAATGAACTATCTCTTGCTAGACCTGATTATTCATTTCTAGCCGAAGAAAGTGGTTCATCTGAA
>JALRAW010000178.1 GCA_023257975.1 Candidatus Fonsibacter sp. | reverse complement strand
ATGTTCACCGTCGGCCTCGGCCTGCTCGGTGCAGCCATCGTTGTCCTCGTCTACATGATTTTCCGCTGTATCTTTTTGTCATATTGCCCCAAAGTAATATAATAATTTAAATAATAGAATTTTAAAAATGAAGTTTATAAATATCTTTTTATTAATATTATCTTTACTAACACTGCAAGTGTCTGCTCAGCACAAAGACATAAAAGAGCATAATCATAAAAGTATTGAAGCTAAGAGTCCTTACCCTTCAGTAGATATCAGAGTTATTAAAGATGCAAAGTCTGGTTACAATATTCAATTAATTACTAAGAATTTCAAATTTACTCCTGAAAAAGTTAATAAAGAAAACGTAATGAATGAAGGACACGCACACATTTATATTAATGGAAATAAAAATAGAATTTATTCTGAATGGTACCATATAGAAGATGAAAAACTAACTCAGCCAATCAATCAAATCAGAGCTACACTAAATGCCAACGATCATTCTGAATACACTGTAAACTCAAGACCAATTGAAGCAATCGGAGCCATCAAAAATGAAAATATTGGCAATTGGTATAATAATAAAAAATAACTATTTGCAAGGCAGATTAGATTTTTTCCAGCCCTCACCTGTTGCAGGATTGCCTTCAAAGCCATCTGAAATATTAATTAGATTCTTATAACCTTGTTGTTGTAATAATTTTGCAGCAGCCATGGATCTAACTCCTGATCTACAAATAATTAAAACATTATCTTTTTTAGAAACTTTTTTATCTATAAAATCTTTTACAAAATTTTCATTTTTTTGTCTATCAGGTCCAAGTAAAAGAGAAATAAATAATGTTTTAGAGTTTAAAGACTCTGCATCAGGTTTTCCAATACTACTCCATTCTTCTTCCGTTCTTACATCAAGAACAACGCTATTCGGATTGTCATTTAAAAAATCTTTAACCTTTTTTGATGGAATATTAAAAATCTCACTCATAAAATTATTTTATATTCCCAAATGACAAAGTTTTAAGCTCTAGGTATTCTTCCATTCCATATTTTGCTCCTTCTCTGCCGATACCAGATTGTTTAATTCCTCCAAAAGGCATGTAGGCACTTGCAAAAATTCCAGTATTAATTCCGATCATTCCTGCCTCTATAGCTTCTGCCACTCTCCAAATTCTTGCAATATCTTTTGAGAAAAAATATGCAGCAAGTCCAAACTCAGTATTATTTGCAAGCTCAATTACTTCTTGCTCAGTCTTAAATTTAAAAAATGGCGCCACTGGTCCAAATGTTTCCTCATTTGCAAGCTTCATGCTTTTATTAACATTTGCAAGAACAGTTGCCTCATAAAATCTACCACCAAGAGCATGACGTTTTCCTCCAAGTTCAATAGTTGCTCCTTTTTCAACTGCATCTTTTATATGTTCTTCCACTTTTGCAATCGCAGCATCATCAATTAATGGCCCTAGTTGGGTTTCTTCTTTTAAACCATCTCCCATTTTTAATTTTTTTATAACTTCAACAACTTTTTTAATAAAATTATCATAAATTTTCTCTTGCACATAAATTCGATTTGGAGAAACACATACTTGTCCTGTATTTCTAAATTTTCCAAGCATTAACCCCTCAACTGCAGCATCAATATC
>JALRAW010000044.1 GCA_023257975.1 Candidatus Fonsibacter sp. | reverse complement strand
TTTTGGTCCCCATCCTGTTTTTTTATAATCAATATTAGGCGCAAGAGTGTGATGAAAGAAATCATGCCTTACTCTCTGTTTTTTATGATAGATGGGATCATCTTTGATAGATTGTAAATATTTATCAATAAAAATTTTTCCAAAATAATAATCAATAATTAGAAATAAAAAAAAACTTATAAAAATAATTAATAAAATTTTAAAAAAATATTTATACATTTTTTTAATATTCATAAAATACTTAAAATTTTGTTAAGAAAGTTGAAAATTATTTTTTGTGTTTATGAACACTTTTACTCATTATGTAATCCATTAAAGCAAGAAGAACACCGCTTGCAACAAATGAAAGATGGACAATTACATACAAAATTATTTTTTCACGATCATAATTATTTAAATTCATGAATATTTTTAAAAGATGAATACCCGATATTGCAACAATTGACGAAATTAGTTTTATTTTTAGATCAGTAAAATCAACGGTACCCATCCAATCTGGTTTGTCTTCATGATTTTTAACATCAATTTTTGATACAAAGTTTTCATATCCTGAAAAAATAACAATAATTAAAAGGTTCCCCGCTAAGGAAATATCAACCAAGCTTAAAATAAAAAGAAGAACGCCAGCAATATCAGTGGAGTGAACAATTTTTATAAAATCAATGATTTCATGAATGAATTCGTACAACAATACGAGTAAGCTTAAAGAAAGTCCTAAATAAAATGGGGCTAAAATCCAGCGAGATGCAAAAATAGTTTTTTCTAATAAACCTTCAACTTTTTTCATAAATTTTTAATCGAGATATTTATAGAATTATATATTAAAAATATAGATATATTATCGCTTGCTTAATTGTTCTAACAATTGTTTAATTATAATTAATTATGCCTTCAGTTATTTTAAGAGATACAAAATTACAAGGTAATATTATCGAAAAAGATAGTATTACTATGGATGGGATAATTTTAGGGGATATTAAAGCACAAGAAGTTATTATTAATAATAATGGAAATATTTCAGGAAATATAATAGCAGATAATAATATTGAAGTAGGAGGACAAGTAACAGGCGACCTTTCTTCAGATCGAATTCATTTAAATAATACAGCTAAAGTAAAAGGCAAACTTTTTCATAGAAATTTAGTAGTTGATGAGGGTGCACAATTAGAAATTGCAGCTTCAACTAGAAAAAAAATAACAACTAGTAATAAAGAATAATGATATTTTTTAAATCAGAAAAAAAATCACAAGATCAAGTTCATGGTTTTTCACATTTAGGAGAAAATTTTCGTTTTGAAGGAGAAATAGATTGTAAAGGAGAAATTGAGATTGCGGGAAAAGTTAAAGGCAATATTAAAGCAAAAAAATTAAAAATATTAGAGTCTGGAAGTGTTAGAGGTCAAATTCAAGCAGAGGATGTCGAGGTTTTAGGTTACATAGTTGGTAATATTGAATCTGCAAATATTCATATTGGGAATAAAGGAGTTGTTAGAGGTGACCTTCGTTTTGAAAATAATTTAACCGTTTTAGAAGGTGCCGATATTTCTGGACATGTACAAAAGAATAAAAAAGAAAAGATTAGAAGATCCGATACTGATAAAGTTAAGTATTTAGAACATAATAAAATAGCTTCTTAAACGATTTTGGTGAAACAAAGCTAAATTGTTGTTCAATAAAGCTTTAAATAAGATTGTTAACTGATAAAGGTTATCTTTTATTATTAAATAATTTTATTAGATTTTTACTTACAATTTTCCTCAAACTTAAATGACTAACTTTGAAGGCTTTAGCCTTTCGCAAAACTTAAAAAATTCATTAGCGCGAATGAACTTTATAACGCCGACTCCTATTCAAATCAGCTCTATACCACTTGCTTTGGAAGGGTGTGATATTTTAGGTTCAGCTCAAACTGGAACTGGAAAAACTGCAGCCTTTAGCATTCCATTAGTTGAATTGTTAAGTAGATCAAAACAAGGTTCAGCTCTAGTATTAACCCCAACGCGCGAACTTGCAAATCAAGTGATAGCAGTAATTATTCAGTTGCTTGGAAAAAACAATCCAATCAAAGCAGCATGTCTAATTGGAGGAGAGTCGATGTATAAACAATTAGGACAACTTAAGTCACATCCAAGAATTATTGTAGGAACTCCAGGTAGAATTAATGATCATTTAGACAGAAAGTCATTAAAATTATCAGACACTGGTTTTTTAGTTTTAGATGAAACAGATCGTATGCTTGATATGGGTTTTGGTATTCAAATTGATAGAATATTAAAACACCTACCAGCAAAAAAACAAACATTAATGTTTTCCGCAACTATACCCGAAGAGATTGTTAGAATGTCGGCTAAATATTTAAAAAATCCTGAAAGAGTTTCTATGGGAGCAACAAATGTCCCATCAATTAAAATTAAACAAGAAGTAATTCACATACAACAAGAGCAAAAATATCCTGAATTAATTAAGCAATTACAGCAAAGAACTGGATCAATTTTAGTATTTGTTAAAACAAAACATAACTCAAAAAATCTAGCGGCTAAGCTTTGTAAGGAAAAATTCAAAGCAGATGCTTTGCATGGAAATCTAAGACAAAGCAAAAGAACTACTGTGATGAGCGCTTTTAGAAATAAGAAATTTACCATACTGGTAGCAACAGATATTGCTGCTAGAGGGCTTGATGTTCCTCACATTGAGCATGTTATTAATTATGATCTTCCACAAGTTGCTGAGGACTATATTCACCGTATGGGCAGAACTGCTAGAGCAGGAGCAGAGGGTTCTTCTTTATCCTTTATTACTAATAGTGATAGAGAAAAATGGAATGCTATTGAGAGATTATTAGATCCAACTATAAAGAAAGAAAACTTCTCCAAAGGCAGAAGTGAAAGCGGTGGATTTCAAAGAGATTATAAAAATAAAAGAAGAGGTGGCGGAAGAGATAGAAACAGAGGAGGCAGATCCAGCTTTGGTGGCAGTAGATCAGCAGAGGGTTTTAGAAGAAACAAGCCATCAGATAGATTTAGTGGGAATAAACATTCAGAAGGATTTAAGCCTACAAATGTTGAAGTTTTAAAAGAACATAAATCAAGAGAGGCCGGCGAAAAAGATTATAGAAGAAAAAGTGACAGAGAAAAGCCAAGATTTTTTGGTAAAAAATCTAAAGAGTTTAAAGATAGAAATTTTAATGCAGGTAATAGAAAAAAATATAAGAATAGAGAATCTTTTAATTAAAAAAAATATTTAAATGTCTTTTTTAAGAAAGAAAGTTAAATTTTACTATTTTATATTATTAACCTCTCTCTTTATCACCTTTGCGTATAATCTAAAGTTTTTAAAAATTCTTTATGGAAATATTGGATTTTCCAGTTTTCCATCTATTTATTTCTTTTTTGCAATAATTATTGCAATAATTTCTTCAATTTCAATTTTACTGCTAATTTTTGGACAGAAGTATGTTCTTAAACCATTAGCGATTTTTTTAATTATTCTTTCATCTATTTTAAGTTTTTATAACCATCAATTTGGAGTCACCGTTGATGAACAGATGATCATCAATACTCTTCAAACCGATATTCAAGAAGCCATGGACTTAATGTCAGTTGGTTTTTTTATTCACATTTTTTTTCTAGGCATTATTCCAAGTATAATTATTTTCTTTATTGAGATTGAATATGGGTCTTTTAAGAAAGATTTGCTTATAAGATTATCTTTTATTGTAACTGCTTTTTTAATTGTTGCAGTTATTACTTTTGCAAACTTTAAGCAGGTAAGTTTTATTACAAGACAAAATAATACACTTAATCAACATATTACGCCTCTATATACTTTAACCTCCACTTACCGATTAGTTAAATTATCATTAGAAGGGGAGAGTAAATTTATAAAATTAGGAGAGGACGCAAAACTAATAAAAAATGGAAAAAAAACTATTGGAATTATGGTTGTTGGAGAGACAGCTAGAGCAGATAGATTTTCATTAAATGGATATCAAAAAGAAACTAATGCTTATTTAAAAAATAAGGGAGTCTTTAGTTTTAAGAATACAGTATCTTGTGGGACTGCAACCGCTTACTCAGTACCTTGTATGTTTTTCTTAAATGGGGAGAAAAATTATACTCAAAAGAAGGCTAAGAATCAGAGCAATGTTCTCGATGTTTTATCTTTGGCCGGCGTTAAAACTGTTTGGGTAAATAATAACTCTAGTTGCAAGAATGTTTGTACAAGAATTGAAACGCTAAATATTATTACAAGCTCTGGTGGTGAAGATAAAAATACTATTTTGGATGAAAAGTTATTGGATACAACAAATCAAATTTTAAAGAATAATAAAGGGGATATATTAATTGTTTTACATACGATGGGATCACACGGCCCTAGATATTATAAAAGATTTCCAGAAAAATTTGCAAAATTTAAACCATATTGCAACAATGATACCCCACAAAACTGTAGTAAAGATGAACTGAATAATGCCTTTGATAATACTATTGTTTACACAGATTACGTACTTTCAAAGTTAATAGATATTTTAAAGGAAAAGAAAGAATATAATACTTTCATGTTTTATGCTTCAGATCACGGAGAGTCTTTAGGAGAAAATGGGATTTATTTACATGGCCTTCCAAAAAAAATTGCACCAAAAGAGCAAACAAATTTTGCAATGGTTTTATGGCTTTCAGATCAAATAGTTAAGAACCAAAATATTAATTTATCCAAAATTAAAAACATTGCTAATAAAGAGTTAAATCATGATTATCTTCCTCATACTTTACTAAATTTATTTAAAGTCCAAAGTTCTGTTTATAAAAAAGATTTAAGTCTGGTTAATTGATGGAGAAATACATAACCTATATCGGATTCTTTTCTGGCTTTTGTACAACAATCGCTTTTATTCCACAGGCTTATAAAGTTTGGAAAACTAAAAGCACTAAAGATATTTCATTGTGGATGTTTTTAATATTTACGACAGGAGTTGCTAGTTGGTTAGTCTATGGAGTGTTAACTAACAATTTACCAATAATATTTGCAAACGTTGTAACTTTATTTTTAGCATTTTTAATTTTAGTTGCTAAAATTAAATTTAATTAAAGTTTAAAGATATATCTAGATTTTGAGGACTATGAGTTAGTCTTCCAATTGAAATTCTATTTATGCCTGTCTTTGCATAATCAAGTATATTTTTTTCATTTATATTTCCAGAAGCTTCAGTTTCATATTTATTACCAACCATGCTTAAGGCTTTTTTAATTTCATCTGGTTTCATATTATCTAATAATAATCTATTAAAATTAAGTGTTTGAATAGTTTCTAATTGACTTAAAGTGTCCACTTCTACTGTTATAACTTTTCCACAATAAGAGGAGCCATTGCCTATTCGATCGCGATCAAGGGATCGACATTGACAACCAATCAACAGCATTGGATCAATATTTGAAAAGTATTTCCCATCCATTCCAGCACGACT
>JALRAW010000095.1 GCA_023257975.1 Candidatus Fonsibacter sp. | reverse complement strand
GCCAAGAAACGAACGAATCATTTGGCTGATTGTGATTTACAATCACATCAGCAGGCGGCAAACTGTTACCGGCTAAATGATGATCAGTTATTAACACATCCATTCCCAATTCTTTGGCACGCACGACCCCATCAATATGCTTTGTTCCAGAATAAACAATAATATCAGCTCCTAGCAAAACTGGTTTTTGTAAAATAGGGCTTGCAAAAATATTGTCTACAACAGTTTTTATTTTACTTTTTTTTGCAATATTACAAAGAGCCTTAATATCAATTAATTCTAATAGTGGATTTGAAGGGGTTTCAAAGAAAAAAATTTTTGTATTTTTCTTAATTGCTTTTTTCCATTCATTTATATTTTTTCCATTTACAAATGTTATTTCAATTCCATATCGAGGTAGAATATTTTTTATAATCTCTTTACAGGATCCAAATAATGCAGAAGAAGAAACTAAATGATCCCCAGCTTTTAATTGACACATTAATGAAAAGAAAACAGCAGCCATTCCACTTGCTGTTGCAAAACAATCTTCAGAACCATCTAGAAGCGCCAATCTTTTTTCAAATGTTTCAATAGTTGGATTTGAGTAACGAGTATATTGAAAACCTTTCTTGCTACCTTTAAAAATAGCTTCTGCTTGTTCTGCACTATCGTAAACAAATCCTGATGTTAGAAATAACGCTTCAGAAGTCTCATTAAACTGACTTCTGTTTAATCCTCCTCGAATTAAATTAGTGTTAGTTCCAAGTTTTGTTTTTTTCATTTTTCGGTTCTTAATTCTTTCGCCGCTTGCACCATAGTTTCAAGTGCAGCTATTGTTTCAGGCCAACCTCTAGTTTTAAGTCCGCAATCTGGGTTTACCCAAATTCTTTTCTTATCAATTAATTTAGATGCTTTTTGAATCAGTTCTTTCATCTCATTTTTATTAGGAACCCTAGGAGAATGAATGTCATAAACACCAGGTCCTACTTCATTAGGATATTTAAACTTTTCAAATGTTTTTAATAATTCCATTCTAGATCTTGATGTTTCTATTGAGATAACATCAGCATCTAGAGCAGCGATAGCATCAATAATATCTTCAAATTCAGCATAACACATATGTGTGTGAATTTGAGTTTCATCTTTTGCAACAGCAGCAGAAATTTGGAAAGCTTTAACTGCCCAATCTAAATATTGTTTCCAATCATTTTTCTTTAGAGGCAAACCTTCTCTTAATGCAGGTTCATCAATTTGAATCATTTTAATGTCATTGTTTTCAAGATCTTCAACCTCATCTCTTATTGCAAAAGCAATTTGTAATGCTGTATCTTTTCTTGGTTGATCATCTCTAACAAAAGACCATTGTAAAATTGTTATTGGACCCGTTAACATTCCTTTAACAATTTTCTTTGTTTGGTTTTGTGCAAATTTTGACCATTGTACCGTCATAGATTCTGGACGAGAAACATCCCCAAAAATAATTGGAGGTTTTACGCATCGTGAACCATAACTTTGTACCCAGCCACTAGATGTAAATGTAAATCCTTTAAGCTGCTCGCCAAAGTATTCAACCATGTCATTTCTCTCAAACTCTCCGTGAACAATAACGTCGATATCTATTTGCTCTTGTTTTTTGATAGCGTCGATTGTTTTAGTTTTTAGAAAATCTTCATATTCTTTTAAGCTTAGTTCATTTTTCTTAAATTTTGCCCTAGCATTTCTTACATCAGATGTTTGAGGAAAAGATCCAATAGTTGTTGTTGGATATAAAGGTAATTTAAACACCTTAGTTTGTATTTCTGATCTTTTAACAAAGTTAGATTTTCTACTTAAAATCTCTTTTGTGATATTTTTTACTCTTTGTTTAACTATATCATCATGAATTAATTCAGAAGTTTTTCTGCTTGTGATATCCTTTTTGTTTTCATCTAAATAATTTTTGATTTCATTATTACCTTTGTTTAAAGAAATTTTAATATGATTAAGTTCAATTAATTTTTGTTTAGAAAATGACAGCCATTTTCTAATTTTTTCAGGAACTTTAGTTTCTAATCCTAAATCATAAGGAGTATGTAACAACGAACAAGAAGATGAAATCCACAGGTCTTTAATATTCTTTGAATATTCTTTTACTTGTTCAATTTTATTATTAATATCGGATTTCCAAATATTTCTTCCATCAACAATTCCAATAGAAATTGTTTTATTAGAATCTTTTAAAGAATTTATATTTGATATTTTTCCACGAATTAAATCAACATGAATACCATCTACATCGCTCTCTAAAATTTCTTTTTCAACTTCGGTATCTAGTTTTTCAAAGTAAGTTGTTAAGATAATTTTAGACGAGCCTGCAAATTTTTTTAATTGATTTAAAGTATTTTTGATGAGTTTATTAAAATCAGCATTTTGATTTTTTACTAAAATAGGTTCATCAATTTGGATCCACTCAGCACCTTTTTTACTTAAACCAGATAAAATCTCAGCATAAACTGGAAGTAAATTATCTAATAAATCAATACTTTTGAAAGCTTCGCTAGCAGTTTTTCCTAGGCTTAAAAAAGTAAGAGGTCCTAGAATAATTGGTTTAGTATTAAAGCCTAATTTTTTGGCCTCATCAAATTCATCAAACGGCTTGTTAGAACTTAATTTAAATTTTTGATTTTTTGAAAATTCAGGCACTAAATAATGATAGTTAGTGTCAAACCATTTTGTCATTTCAAGCGCTGGAACATCCAAATCTTTTGTTTGGGAACCACGTGCCATTGCAAAATAAGTTTTAAAGGAAACTTTATCGTCTTTATGTCTATATCTTTCTGGAATTGAACCTACTAAGCAAATGGTATCTAAAACTTGGTCATAAAAAGAAAAATCATTAGAACAAATAAAATCTACTCCATTATCTTTTTGTGTTTGCCAGTTATTTTTTTTTAATTCACTAGCACATTTTAATAAATCACTTTCAGAAATTTCAGATTTCCAATATTTTTCTAAGGCAGTTTTTAATTCTCTTTTCGGACCTATTCTTGGATAGCCAATACAATTTACTTTTATTGTCATACGTATAACTCCTTTGGTTGATTATTTTTAATTTTTATTTTGTCTGCGATAAGTCTTTTACATACAGCGTAGCTGAGTTCATATTTATTTAATGTATAAAAATGAAATTCATTAACTCCCTCCGCTTGTAATTTTTTAACTAAATCACATGCAATACTTGCTCCAACGATCTTTTGTATTTCATTATCTTTCTCTAATCCGTTAAATTCTTGTTCGACCCAATTTGGGATAGTTGTTCCACATTTTTTGCTAAAGTTTTTTATTTTTTCAAAATTATCTATAGGAAGAATACCATGAATTATTGGTACTTTAATTCCAACAGCAATTGCTTTATCTCTGAATCTTAAAAATTTTTCGTCATTAAAAAAGAATTGTGTAATTATTTTGTCAGCTCCTTGAT
>JALRAW010000189.1 GCA_023257975.1 Candidatus Fonsibacter sp. | reverse complement strand
ATGGTGAAGAAGTTCATCCTTGTTACTATTTTTGTAAATATTTTTTGTCTACTGTTTCTAATTTGAATTATGATGTTCAGTTGTTATTACTTGATGGGGATTTTCAATATACTAACATCCCAAGCTTTTATCATCCTAGGCAATCAACTTTTTTCACCCATCCATTTAAAAAGTTTTAAAGACCATCATTTCATGATGGCGGAGGATTATCAGCTATGCACTTACGTTAAACATCATCGTCAAAAAATATTACTCTTTTTATCAGCCATGCGCTCTTATGCGGATGAATTAAAAAAAGCTAATTTCTCACTAACCTATTTTGATTGTAAGCATGAATTATTCAAGAAAAGTTATGAGGATAAAATTTTAAATTTTTTAAATAAAATTAAGACTAAACATGTAGATTTATTTGAAGTTGAAGATAAGTTTTTTGAAAAACAACTCATTAATTTTTTTAATAAAAATAAAATTCAATATAATTTTATTAAATCTCCAATGTTTTTATCAAGTCGAGGAGATTTCAAAGAGTATTTGCAAACGAATAAAAAGCCATTCATGGCTAATTTTTATAA
This sequence comes from Candidatus Fonsibacter sp., assembly GCA_023257975.1. Taxonomy (GTDB): domain Bacteria; phylum Pseudomonadota; class Alphaproteobacteria; order Pelagibacterales; family Pelagibacteraceae; genus Fontibacterium; species Fontibacterium subtropicum. Next base: position 1,116 of record JALRAW010000189.1, on the reverse strand, counting down.
AATTCAAAGAATTAAATTTAACATTTTAATGAAGAGTAAGAATGAACCGCTTGGAGGGAAGTGGAGTTTTGATGAAGAAAATAGAAATAAATTAGATCCTAAAGTTTCAATTCCAAAACACATTACTTTTAAGCAAACAAATCATACCGAGAATATAAAAAAGTTTTTAGAGAAAAATTTTCTAGATCACCCTGGAGAAATTGAAAGTTTTAATTTCCCAACCACTCGAAAGGATACTTTAAATCTATATTTCGATTTTTTAAAAAATAAATTAAATTTATTTGGAGATTTTGAAGATGCCATCTCACACAAATCTCATATTCTATTTCACAGTATGTTGAGTCCATTAATCAATTTAGGACTTTTAACCCCACAGGAAATTGTGAATGAAACGTTAGCTTATGCAAAAACAAATAAAGTGAAATTGAATTGTCTTGAAGGATACATCAGACAGATTATTGGTTGGCGTGAATTTATGCGTGGAATTTACCAAAATTATGAAAGCAAATTAGAAAACACTAATTTTTTCAAACATAATAAAAAATTAACTAAAAGTTGGTATGAAGGAACCACGGGAATTGATCCCTTAGATCACACCATTAAAAACTGTATTCAATATGGCTGGACTCATCACATCGAACGTTTAATGGTGGTTGCAAATATTATGAATCTTTCAGGCATTGATCCTAAATTGGTTTATCGTTGGTTTATGGAAATGTATGTGGACTCATCGGATTGGGTGATGGCACCGAATGTTTATGGCATGGGATTATTTAGTGATGGTGGAATTTTTGCAACCAAGCCTTACATCTGCGCTTCTAGTTATTTGCTTAAAATGAGTGATTTTAAACGAGGCGATTGGTGCGATACATTAGATGGATTGTACTGGAAGTTTATTGAAAAAAATAAAATTTTCTTTTCTAAAAATTATAGATTGTCCATGATGGTTAAGATTTTAGAGAAAATGGATAAAGATAAAAAGAAAAGGATTTATTCTGCAGCAGATGAATTTATTAAAAGAAATACGAATTAAAAAATCTGGACGAAAATATTTTTTTAGTTCTTCATTAACTAAAGTAGAAATTCGTTTGTATAATTCATCATCAAGGTCAGAAC
>JALRAW010000076.1 GCA_023257975.1 Candidatus Fonsibacter sp. | reverse complement strand
AATTTATTTTATGTGTATGATTGTCTCAGTTCTTAATAAAATACATATTATAGCAACTGTTTTTTTATCAATTATTTTAATTTCAAAATATTAGAAGGTCTGAAGGTATAAAAAAAAACAAATAAATGAAATATATTTGTTACATATTTTCATAAATAGGGAACAAATTACTATCAATAAAAAGTTTATTATCTAAAATATATTGAAGATTCTTAGATGTGTATTTAGGTAATTTTGAAAATTTAACTATTTTACCGCTTTTTTTTTCTAAAGTATTTTGTGAATTAAATTTTGAATAATAGTCATCGCAATTTTTTAAATCTTTTATATAAAATCTATTATTCACTTCTAAAGCGACTTTTTCATAATCTTGATTAACAATTGTAGTTTTTAGAATCTGAAAATTATTAAATCCAAGTACTTTAATTTTCTTAACTAAAGCAATACTTTTAATTGAAGATAAAATATTTCTAAGACCAACAAATCCACCAGGTCCTAAATTAATCATAAAAAAATCTAAGTTTTCTATTTTTAAATTATTCTCTTTAAAGAAATCTAGAAGAATATTTATAAAATTTTCACTATTTGAGAATTTATCTTTAACAAAAGTAAAGTCAGAATTGTTTTCCTTTGCAATTAGTATTAAACATCCAAGAGTAAAATCGATTGAACAAAAACGAGAATTCATGGTTCCATTCATAAAAAGAATTGTTTTAATTACTTTTTTAATAATTGTTAATCTTTATCCAGTTCACTCTCAAGAATATCAAAATGAAAAAGGAATTATTGGATTAATGTATCATCGTTTTGAAGAAAATAAATATCCAACAACCAACGTGAGACTTAAAGAGTTTAATTTACAACTTGAAATTATTAATCAAAATAAGATTGAATTTATTTCTATTGATGAGTTAAGAAAGATTCTTATTGAAAATAAAAGTTATGATTCTAAGAAAGTTTTAATTACTGTTGATGATGCTTTTAGATCTTTTTACGATAATGGCTGGAAAATATTAAAAGAAAAAAAAATCCCATTTATTCTATTTTTTAACACCAGAGAAGTGAACGCCAACAACCCAAATTATATGACTTGGGATCAGATACGAGAAATTCATAATTCAAAAATTGGGACTATCGGTGGTCATAGTTTTTCCCATGAATATTTAATTAATAAATCTGAAACTGAAATCAGAGAAGATTTAGAAAAATCTCATAAAGATTTTTTAAGAGAACTATCTTTTAAACCTAAATATTTTTCATATCCATTTGGTGAGTATAGTTCTACTTTTAAAAAAATTGTAAAAGAATTTAATTACGAATTAGCCTTTGGACAACATTCAGGAGTAATTGATAAATCAAAAGATTTATTTGAACTACCACGCTATCCAGTAAATGAAAATTATGGAAAACCCGAAAGATTTTTAACATTGTTAAATACTAAACCTTTTCCTTTTAAATCTTTTAAACCAGAAAATAAATTTATTACAAAATCAGAAAATCCTCCAAAAATTGAAATAGAGTTTTTTAAAGAGATTAATAACTTAGAAAAGATTAATTGCTTTGCTAATGATGGTGGCGAGTGGAATAAAAAGAAAATCTCTTATATTGAAAAAAATTGGATAAAAATAAATTTGGATAAAAAATTTACAACAAGAACAGGAAGCGGATAGTGGAGCCCTCATCATTTTCTTTAAAGAAAATGGCAAACCTGTCGATCATCTCCTACATGGGCACGTTTTTAAAAGAAAAAGACCATTCGTGCCCATGTGATGATCGACAGAGTTTGATTTTCTTTTAGAAGAAAATGTAATGGCCAGTCGAATGCTGAC
>JALRAW010000053.1 GCA_023257975.1 Candidatus Fonsibacter sp. | reverse complement strand
TGCACCCGAACAGTGTGTTTCTCAGGACGACGACGATGTCTTTGCGGCCGCTTCAGGTTCCAGTAGTTTTCCTACATTCATTTCTTCTAATACCCCCAGCACAAGCTATGATGTTCATTGATGTAGATTCTTATATTGTATAATTGCTATCCCTTGCTTAGAAATTTCCTGGTGCTCTGTGCTAGGTAGTGCGATCGGTCTGCTGGGTCCCCCAATAGAATAATAGACATACTATAAATAACCTTTGTATTTTTTTTTGTCAAAGGAGTCAGTGTCAAATTCCATTCTTCAGGATTCATTTTATGTAAAAAACGATCTTTGGTTATTCCTGCATTATTTATAACGATTTCAATATCGCCATATTTTTTTTCAACTTCTGCAACCGCAGCTTTACAACTTTCAAAGTATGAAACGTCTGATTTTATAACTTCGATACCACTTTGTTTCGAGTATGCTTGAGCAGATTCATCTTTACCAACATATGTTGAGACAACTTTAAATCCCTCATCTTTTAATTTTTTTGCAATTGCAGCACCAATTCCTCTTGTTCCGCCTGTAACTAAAGCAACTTTGGACATTATTTAAGACCCCAAATGTTAAAATATAAAAAATTATACTAAAGAGATTTTTAAAATACTAGTGTGAATTTACTTGGATTTAGAGAGGTTTGGCCTAAATAAGGGGATATTTGAAAGCCAAACCTTCTAAATTTTCGTTAAAAACCAGTATTAGTTTTTAACAGAAGCTTTTTTACCTTCGTCTTCGATAACTTTTTTGATTTCAGTTAAACCTTCTAAAAGTCTTTTATTTAGAATTTCAAAAGATTCTTTTGCAGTTTTTTCTGCAATTTTAGAAAAATCAGTTGCGATATTTTGAGCTTCAACGATTGATTCTTGGATCAATTCGATAGATTTACCAGCTGATTGCTGAGGATTACCCTTAGCTAATTCAGAAGTAGCATCTTTAGCGCTAGAAATAGCTTTGTTAAGTACTTCTATTTGCTTTTTAGCAAGCGCATTGTAGCCTTCAAATAATACTTTAGATGCATTAGCAAATGTTTCTAAAGTTTTCTTTTGTGCATTGATTAAACTCTCAGAATTACCATCTACTGTTGGCATTTTAAGAGCAGATAACATCTTTTGAAAATCAAAGAATTCAAAAGGATTGTTTGTATTTGTCATCATTGTTTACTCCTTTAATTTATTTAATGAGGTATATTTATGTTGCAGTGCAATATATTTCAAGTCTAAAAATCAATAAATAACATAAATTACTGTTTTTAATGACTTTTTTCTTTTGCAAATGCAATATATTAATATTGCACAAGCACATAGAGGTTATTACTCTTAGCCTAATTATTAGGCTATTATTAAAAAGCTAAAATGACAAAAAAAGACAAAGAAAAAGGACCAGATAAAATTAACTTTGAAGACTTAAGTAGTGTCTTTGAAAATAATCTTAAAATTTACAATCAGTATGTCGAGTCATTTAAAAATTTAGGAGCTGGTCAAAATAATTTTCCGACTTTTCCAATAAATAATCAAAATAGCAATAATTTTACTATTAATGATCTATCAAATTTAAT
>JALRAW010000041.1 GCA_023257975.1 Candidatus Fonsibacter sp. | reverse complement strand
ATCCTTATCAGCACGAGCTAAAGAGTTTTTATCAAAAATTTTAAGATAATTTTAATAATTTAAAATATCAAATCCATGAATGAGAAGAACGATAAAGAGATTATTGAAGTTAAAGAGGTTGAAGCTGAAAGAATTGACCGTGAAGAAACTTTTTACCCAAGATTTAAAAGAATACGTTTAAGTCCCCTTTTTCTCATTTCCATCTTAATTTATGTAGTCAGTGGAATTTGGGGATTGTTTATTTGTTTTACGGTGGTGAAGGATGTTTTTGGTCCAATCATTGCCTTTTTAGGATTAATTTTTTTTAATGTGCCAAAAACTTGTTCTTTTTTAACTAAAAACTCGGCCTGCCGAACGGAAAGATTTTTATTAACGATGATTTTTGCAAGTTTAATGTTATCTGGAACATTCACCAAACATCTTGCATGTCCAGATGTTAATAATCCATCTGCAATCATTTTTTGTATCTCTTCAGGAAGTCCTGCAAGCCTTAATGTATTTGCAATATGACTTCTGCTTTTTCCTAGAATTTTAGATAAAGTTTTAGTTGCAACAGCACTTGCACTCTTAATAATGGCGCAAACCATTAAAGATATTCATGTAGTGGCTGCGATTATAATAATAACAAGAGAAATTCTAATTTCAGGACTTAGAGAATTTTTAGCAAAAGCACAAATTTATATCCCTGTTACAAATTTATCAAAAGGAAAAACTATAATACAAATGATTGCTATTTCTATTTTATTAGCTGGTAACAGTGGTGATAAATTTTTATTTAATTATGGAATTCAATTGGGAATATATTTGCTTTGGATGGCTGCAATATTAACACTTTGGACAGGATACGCTTATTTAAGAAGAGGAATAAATCTTATTGATTAATTATTTTTATTAATTAACTTTGAATAATTATCATCTAACTTTTTAATCATATCAACTACCTTAAACTTAACTTCTCCAATTTGAGATACGGGAGTTACCTCTGCTGCGGTACCTGTTAAAAAACAACCATCAAATTTATTGAGTTCATCAATTTTTATTTTTCTTTCTAAAACTTTAATCTGAAGTTGTTTTGCAATTTCTATAATTGATCTTCTGGTAATTCCATCTAAGAAGGAGTCTGCTATTGGAGTGTGAATTTCATTATTTTTAATATTTATAAAAAAAATATTTGCTCCCGTCGCTTCTGCAATATTGCCTTGATAATCCATCATTAAAGCATCATGATAACCATTTTTTTCTGCTTCGTGCTTGGACAAAGTTGAAATCATATACAAACCGGAGGCCTTAGTGTCCCAAGGGATAGAATCTGGTGCAGGTTTTTTCCATTTAGAGATAGCTAATCTAATTCCTTTTATTTTAATTTGCGGATCGAAGTAAGATCCCCATTCCCATGTTGCTATTGCTAAATGAATCTGACTTTTTTGCGCAGATATAGCCATCATTTCACTTCCTCTCCACACAACTGGTCTTACATAGCCATTCTTAACATTTTGCACAGAAATAGTTTCATTACATGCTCTATCTATTTCTTCTGCGGAATAAGGAATCTTCATGCCCATTCTGTTGGCCGAATGAATTAATCTATCTGTATGCTCTCTTAATTTAAAAATTTTTCCGTTATAAACACGCTCACCTTCAAACACACAACTAGCATAATGAAGTCCGTGGCTAAGAATATGTAAATTAGCTTCTTTCCAGTCTACTAATTTACCATTGTACCAAATTTTTCCTGATCTTTTATCAAAAGGGATTGGATCCATTAAAGTTTTAAGTAGTAAATAATTAAAATTGTATTGGTAAATAAGTAAAGTAGATATGTCAATAAAACTGACATACAATATAATTTTAAAATGAAAGATCTTTTATATTTAAGAGAAAAAAGTTTAAAAGAAATTATAGAACTTATTTTTCAAGTATATATAGATTCATATTCAGACCCACACGAAGTACTAAAAAAAAATTCTTTTGGCAGAGCTCATCATAGGCTCCTTTGCATAATAGAGGGAAATCCCAACATTAGCATTGCTGATATATTAAGAAAATTAAAAATTACCAAACAAAGTTTAAGTAGAGTTCTACAAGATCTAATAAAAAAAAATATTATATCACAAAAAAAAGGAATAAAAGACGGTAGACAAAGAGAATTAGTTCTAACTGAAAAAGGCATTAAACTATGCGATGAAATATTTAATAAGCAAAAAAAAAGAATAATTAATGCACTCAAAAATTCAACTTCAGATGAAGTTTCAAATTTTAAATCAATAATGAAAAAAATAATTCATGGATAATTCAAAAATACATATTTTAATTGTTGATGATGATGACAAAATAAGAGATTTATTAAAACAATATTTGAAAGGTAATAATTTCTTAGTATCAACTGCAATTAACGCATCTGATGCAGAGGAAAAATTAAAAATTGTTAAATTTGATCTGGCAATTGTTGATATTATGATGCCTGGCAAGGACGGTTTACAACTTACAAAAGAGATTAGGGAAAAAATTGACTTACCAATAATTCTGCTGACAGCTAAAGGAGAAGCTGAGGACAGGGTGAGAGGATTAGAATTGGGAGCAGAAGATTATTTACCAAAACCTTTTGAACCGAAAGAGCTGTTGTTAAGAATTAAAAACGTTATTAAAAGAATTAAAAAAGACAAACATATAATAACTTCGATTAAGATAGGAAAAGCAAGTATTAATATAAAAAAAATGGAAATCCTAAAAGATAAAAAAATAATAAAAATTAATGCAAGTGAAAAAATTCTACTAGAAAACATGATTAGTTCTGCTGGAAAAATATTTTCTAGGGAAGAAATATCAAAGATTACAAACTTAACACAAGAACGAAGTATAGATGTTTTAGTTACAAGACTAAGACAGAAGATCGAACCAGATCCAAAAAATCCAAAATACTTGCAAACAGTCCGTGGCACAGGCTATGTTTTGTGGCTAGATTGAAATGCTAAGAAAAATATTTCCTAGAACTTTACTTTTTAGATCATTACTAATTGTAATAGCCCCAATAATACTTATTCAAATTGTTGTGGGAGGTGTTTTTTTTGATAGCATCTGGTACAAAACAAATAGAGGGTTAGTTAGATCTGCTGCTAACGAAATAAATACATTCTTAGCCCTCTACCCCGAATATAAACAAAGAAACAAAAGTAATGAATTAATTAATATTTACAAAGATAAAAGTGGCATAATAATTTCAATCAAAAAAGAAACTCAGCAGCTTCCGTCTACCGAAACAGTAAAATGGTACAGTTTGTATGACAAAATTGTTCTGGAAGAATTTTCAGATAAAATAAAAAATCCATACTGGCATAATGTCAGATTTAATAGTTCGTTCGTTCAAGTATTGGTACTACTTAATAAGAATGAAGTTATTGAATTTTTAATACCTAAAACAAAAATAAGATCTACTTCTGGAAGAATATTTGCACTTTGGATTACAGTACCTTCGTTAATATTTCTTTTTATTTCAATAATTTTTCTACGTAATCAAATTAAACCTATCGTTCTTCTTTCTCAAGCGGCAGAAAGATTTGGCAAAGGGCAATTTGATAGTGATTTTAAAGTATCAGGAGCTCTTGAAATTAGACAGGCCTCTTATGAGTTTGAAAAAATGAAAAGAAGAATTCTTAAACATATTAGTCAAAGAACAGCGATGTTATCTGGTATTAGTCATGATCTAAAAACACCACTAACAAGATTAAAATTACAAATCGAACTTTTAAACAAAAATCAAAAATTAAATTCACTAAAAGAAGAGATTATCGAAATGGAAAAAATGATTAACGAATATCTTGATTTTGCTAGTAATCAATATTCCCAGCCTGTTGAGAAATTTAATATTGTACAATTAATTCAAAATTTAATTAATAAAAGTTTTAAAAAAAATATTAAAATGAAAAGTCCTAAAAACTTAATATTTTCTGGAAGAAAAAATTTAATTAGAAGATGTATTGCTAACATTATAAATAATTCTCAAAAATATGCAGAAAATATTTCAATTAGTTGTAAAAAAATAAAAAAAACTATTTTAATTAATATTGATGACGATGGTCCTGGGATTGCTGACGAACATAAAGAAAAAGTATTTAGACCATTCTATAGAGTCGACAAATCAAGATCTCTCAAAGATAGTAATGTCGGATTAGGCCTTTCAATTGTAGAGGATATTGTTAATTCTCATGGTGGTACTGTAAAACTATTAAATAACCCAAAGGGTAAAGGACTAAGAGTTTCTTTATCTTTTCCTAACTAATTTTTTTAACTTTTCTATTTCTAAGTTTAGGTTCTTTATTTTGTTTTTTAAATCTTCTAAATCTTGTTGAGATGAATTATTAAAATGGTTCATTATTTTTTCTTTTTTAAACTTAATAATATTACTTATTTCTTGCTTGATATCTTTTGCAGTTAAAATTCCTATTTGAAATAAATTTACAAAATCATTAATAATTTTTTTATAATTATTCATATATTCTTCTTATTGATATAGTTATAAATAATTCTAAGATTATTTAAATGTTTATTCACAATCTAAATCCTGTCATCTTTAATTTCAGTTTTTTAGAAATTCGTTGGTACTCTTTGGCTTACATTGCCGGTATATTGTTTGGTTTTTACTATGCGAAATATTTAATTAAAAAACACTGGAGTAAAGAAAAAATTAATATTCAAAATTTTGATAATTTTTTGATTTATCTAATTTTAGGAATTATTTTTGGAGGTAGAATTGGATATATTTTATTCTATAATTTTAATTATTATTTAAATAATCCTATTGAAATCTTTTTTTTATGGCAAGGAGGGATGTCTTTTCATGGAGGCTCAATCGGTGTTTTTATTGCTTCAATAATTTTTGCAAAAAAAAATAAAATCAAAATACTCGTTTTAACTGACATAATTGTTTGTGTTGCTTCAATTGGTATATTTCTTGGAAGAATTGCTAATTTTATAAATGGAGAATTATACGGAAAAAAAACTTTTTCTAATTATGGAGTAATTTTTCCAAAAGTAGACATGGAACCAAGGCATCCTTCACAACTATATGAAGCTGTTCTTGAGGGTTTAATATTATTTTTATTATTAAATATTATATTAAAATATAAAAAAAAATTATTTAACGGTGAATTGTCTTGTTATTTTTTAATTTTTTATTCTGTATTCAGAATTATATCAGAAATTTTTAGGGAACCAGATAAGCATATAGGCTATGTAATTTTTAATCTATCTTTAGGAACTTGTATTAGTATATGTTTTTTAATCTTTGGAATAATTACATATAAAATATTCAAAAATGAATCCTATAGAAAAATTAATAAATAAAAAAAAATTTATTCCATTAAATCAATTTATTAATATTGCATTATACCATAAAAAATTTGGTTATTATAAAAATAACAAAATATTTGGAAGAGATGGAGATTTTATAACGTCTCCTATGATATCTAGTATTTTTTCAGAAATGATATCTATATGGATTGTTTCTTATTGGATTTATATAAAAAAACCAAAAAAAATTAATATATTGGAATTAGGTCCTGGAACTGGCTTAATGATCAAGCAAATAATAAACTCTATTCAAAAAATAAAAACTTTCGATGCAACATTTACTATTTATTTACATGAAAAAAGTGAAAATTTGATAAAAGTTCAGAAATATAATTTACGTGACTTTAAAAATATTATTTGGATAAAAAATATTAATAAAATTAATCAAGATACAACAATAATTTTAGCAAACGAATTTTTTGACGCATTTCCTATAAAACAATTTTATAAAGAAAATAATAATTGGTTTGAACAGTGTATTGCTTTTAAGAATGGTAATAAAAAAAAAATTACTTATTACAAAAATAAAATTAATAATAACTCAATTAAAAAATATTCTAAATTTTACAACATTCATAAAAGTGAAATTATAGAATACCCAATCAAAATTGAAACTTATCTTAATTCGATATCAAAAATTATAAAAAAAAATAATGGAATTTTTTTAATGTTTGATTATGGATATTGTAACACTATTGGAAAAAATACTATTAGAGCGATAAAAAAACATAGAGTTGTTGATTTATTAAAAGAATATAATGATTGCGATATTACTTTTGACATTAATTTCAACATATTAAAGAGTATTTTTAAAAAAAATAATATTCAAAATATTGGTATCGTAACTCAAAATTTTTTTTTACAAAAATTAGGTATTATGGAAAGAGCAGATCAGATAATCAAAAAGCAAGATTTAATAACTAGTAAAGACTTAATTCTAAGTATTAATAAATTAGTTAATCCAAAAGAAATGGGGGAAGCTTTTCACGCATTAGCTTTTTCTAATAAAAATTGCAAATTTAATCTTGGATTTATTTAATGATTTTTTATTCTAAAAAAATTAACAAAATACCTGGTTTAAAAAGTTTTTTTTTCACAAGAAAAAATGGTTTTTCAAAAGGGATTTATAAAAGTCTTAACTGTGGATTGGGATCGAATGATAAAAAGAAAATCGTTAAAAAAAATATTATTATCGTTTCAAAAAAAATTGGCTGTAACTCAAATAAATTAATTATGTTAAAACAGTATCATAGCAATAAAATAATTAATTTTGATAATTTTTTAGTAAAAAAAAAATACAAAGCTGATGGAATTATTACTACATTTCCAAAATTTTCTTTTGGAATTTTAACTGCAGATTGCGTACCAATATTAGTTGCTGATAAAGAAAATAAAACAATGGCAGCTGTTCATTCTGGATGGAGGGGTGCTAATTCTGGAATTATTGAAAATCTAATAAAAAAATTTAAACAAAAAAAATCAATAATATCAAACTTAATTGTGGCAATTGGACCTTGCATAGCACAAAGAAATTATGAAGTAAAAGAAGACTTTGTAAAAAATATTAAAATCAATAATTACGATTATAAAAAATATTTTATGAGTATTAATAAGAAATTTTACTTTAATCTAAGATTATTCGTAAATGAAAAATTTTTAAAACTAGGAATACCCAAAAGAAATATCGATAATATAAATAGGGACACTTATCGAGATTATAAAAACTTTTTTAGTTACAGAAGATCTGTACATAATAATGAATCAGATTATGGAAGATGTATCTCTGTAATTTGCAGATATTAATTGATTAACTAATTGTAAAATTATATAAAAAGATCTCATGAAGATTGTATCTGGAACAAGCAGTATCTCCCTTAGCCATCAAATCTGTAAATATTTAAAAACAAAGCCAACGCAAAGAGAAATTGTAAGGTTTGCTGATTCAGAAGTGTACGTTGAGATTAAAGAAAATATGCGAGGCAACGATGTATATTTAATACAATCAACTTCTTATCCTGCTAACGACAATATTATGGAGTTGCTAATATGTATTGATTCCTTAAGAAGATCTTCAGCAAAAAATATAACTGCGGTCATTCCTTACTACGGTTATGCAAGACAAGATAGAAAAGTTGTACCAAGATCTCCTATAAGTGCAAAATTAGTAGCAAACTTAATTACTAACGCTGGAGCGAATAGAGTTTTAACTATGGATCTTCATGCAAATCAAATTCAAGGTTTTTTTGATATTCCTGTAGATAATTTATATGCAGCTCCAGTTCTTTTAAAACACATATTAAAAAATATAGGCACTAAAAATATTGTTTGCGTTGCGCCTGATGTTGGAGGAGTAGAAAGAGCAAGAGCTATTGGTAAACGATTGAATGCTGGTTTAGCAATCATTGATAAAAGAAGAGAAAGCCCAGGTCAATCTGAAGTTATGAATGTTATTGGGGAGGTAAAAAATAAATCTTGTATTATAATTGATGATTTAATTGATAGTGGAGGAACAATCTGTAACGCGGCTGATGCTCTAATAGAAAAAGGAGCAAAAGAAGTTTATTGTTACGTTGTTCACGGTGTTCTTACAGGCTCATCTATCGATAAAATTAAAAAATCTAAAATGAAAAAAATTGTTATCACTGATACTATTGATAATACAAAAAAAATTAAAGGAGTTTCAAAAATAGAGGTGGTTAGTATTGCACCGTTAATTGCTGAAGCTATTAAACGAATATCTCAATCAACTTCAGTTTCTAGCTTATTCAAATAAATAACAATAACTTGTTTTTTTTTTGAAGTTAATATAAAACAAGCGATCTTTATTATATGGAAAATTTAAAGCTTGAAGCATCAGAAAGAAAACTTAAAACCAAAGGAGATCTTAAAAAATTAAGATTAGAAGGTTTTCTCCCTGGTATTTTATATGGTGATAAAGAACAAAATTTACCTTTATCAGTTAAAAAATTATCAATTAAAAAAATGTTGGAGTCTTCTAACTTTATGAGCTCAGTTATAGAAATGAGCATTGGTGGATCAAAACATAAGGTTTTGACTAAAGATATTAATTTTCATCCACTAAATAATGAGCCTATACACATAGATTTTCAAAAAATTAAGCCTGGAACAAAAGTAACTGTAAATATTCCTGTGAAATTTATTAACAACGAAAATTGTCCAGGACTAAAATTAGGAGGAGTTTTAAACATAGTAAGAAGAAAGATAGAGTTAAGATGTGCAGCTGAAAATATTCCTGCTGAAATAGTAGTTGATTTAGCTAATAAAGAAATGAATGAAAGTATTCACATATCCTCTGTAAAATTACCTGATGGTTCAAAACCCACGATTACTGATCGAGATTTTACTATAGCAACTATTGCAGCTCCTACAGTTGTTAAAGAACCTGAGCCAGCTGCCGCTGCTACAGGTGATGCTGCTGCAGGTGATGCTGCTGCTCAAGCTGAAGGTACGACAACTGCTACTGCTGCTGGTGATGCTAAAGCTACTGATGGAAAAGCTAAACCGGGCGAAACAGCGAAATCTCCCGATGCTGCTAAAAAACCTGCTGCTGCTGCTGCGCCTGCGGATAAAAAGAAATAACACCTAAATGTTATTATTTGCAGGGTTAGGAAATCCAGATCCAAAACATGCAAACAACAGACATAACGTAGGATTCAAACTTATAGATGCTTTAAATAAAAATTTTGGTCTTTCAAAACAAAAACCAAAATTTAAAGGTCTATTAACCAACGGTCAGGTACAAGATAATAAAGTAATAGTAGTAAAGCCATTAACTTTTATGAATAATTCTGGAATGTGTATTAGAGAAATAACTGACTACCATAGAATTAAAACGAATAATATTTTTGTATTTCATGATGACATGGATATCGAAATTGGAAAAATAAAAACTAAAATTGGTGGCACTAGCGGTGGTCACAATGGTATTAAATCAATAGACGACTCTATAGGTACTGATTATAATAGAATTAGAATTGGTATAGGTCACCCTGGGGACAAAGAATTAGTAGACAAACATGTCCTAAATGATTTTACTGAAGAGGAAAAGGTAATAATAGATCAAGTTATTAAGAAAATATTTAAAAATATAAATCTTCTTATAGAAAAAAAACTAGACGATTTTACTTCTAAAAGTAATCAATAAGTCTATATGAGTTTCAAATGTGGAATTGTAGGCTTACCAAACGTTGGTAAATCAACACTATTTAATGCTCTAACAAAATCTAAAAATGCACAAGCAGCAAACTTTCCTTTTTGCACAATAGAACCAAACATCGGTGTTGTTACTGTTCCTGATGAAAGGTTAGAAAGACTTTCAAACATTGCAAAATCGGAAAAGATTATACCAACATACATAACATTTGTAGATATTGCTGGACTAGTTGCTGGTGCGTCTAAAGGTGAGGGTTTAGGAAATAAATTTCTTGCAAATATAAGAGAGGTTGATGCTGTAATACATATGTTAAGATGTTTTGACTCAAGCGAAATACAAAATGTTAATAAAACAGTAGATCCTATAAGAGATCTAGAGACAGTAGAAACTGAAATGATGATTTCTGATTTAGAGTCTGTTGAAAAAAGATTATCTCAAAAAAAAAATAAAAATAATGAATTAAATAAAGATATTTTTGAAATTTTAGAACATGTTTATGAATCTTTAAAAAAAGGCATTCGTCCAGATAAACTAGAAGAAAAATTCGATAAAAAGTTAATTAAAAATCTAGGGATTCTATCAACTAAACCTAGAATCTTAGTCTGCAATGTAGATGAAAATAGCGTTAGCTCAGGTAATAATTATTCTCAAAAAATAAAAGATAAATTTAAAAATGACACAGTAGTAATCGTTTCTGCTGAAATTGAACA
>JALRAW010000034.1 GCA_023257975.1 Candidatus Fonsibacter sp. | reverse complement strand
ATAAGTTGCTGCAATTGCAGCCGAATCGTAACTGTTTAATTTTTTTCTAAGAAAATAATATCCAAGTATAGGAATAATAATTGCAAGCATAACAGCGATAGACAAAGTTTTTACTATATCAATTGTTAATCCTGATTTTTGTAAAGCAAACCCACCTTTTAATCCTAGAGCCATTAAAAGATATAATGATAAAAATTTAGTAATTGCAGATGGGATTTCTAAATTAGATCTAACAGCTCCAGCAAAAACTCCAAAGATAAAAAATAAAATTGCAGGATCTAATATACTTTGCATTTATTTATAAAAATTTAAAAAAAGTTATTGCGACAAATGTTGGTGGTATAGCAAATAGAAAAAGTTTTAGTGGACTAATTGTTTTATTTGGAAAGTTATTTTTTAATATTGAATAGCCTGCTGGATTGGGTGCATTAGCAATGACTGTCAGTCCACCACCCGTAACTGCTCCTGCGACTAATGCATATTTTAGTTCATTTGTAAGACCATCAACTAAAGATCCTAAATAAGTTAAAGCAGCATTATCTGTGATTGCTGTAAGAATTGTAACTCCATACCACATAACATCGCTATTTAAATTTTTAATTAAAGGTTGTAACCACCATTTTTGTTGCCCCCCTAAAATAATTAAACCTGCTAAAAAGAAACCAACTAGCAAGCCTTCTCTTAAAAAGAGTTTATTTTGATATTTGTTGTAGACATGAGTAAATCCAAGAAAAAATATAAATAATCCAAGAAATAGTATTGGATGATGAATGCAATAAACGACAGCAATTAAAAATACGACATGTACAATAGTAACTATTGTTGGTTTTGAACTTTTAATATCCCTTTGATAATCCTGTTTTAATCGTTTCAATTCTTTTGAATAAAATAAAGTAATAAATAAAGCATTAACAATCACTGCGAGTGAAGATTTCCATCCAAAAGTTTTTAACATAAATAAAAGGTTCCAATCCCATTTGTCAGCTACCATTAAAATCGGTGGGGCAGCATACGGTGTAAGCGTTCCACCAATAGAAACATTTACGAAAAGGACTCCTATAACCGCATACATTAAGTTTGAGGATATTTTTTTTGAAAAATAATAATCTTTCAATAACAAAGCTGCTAAAGTCATTGCCGCAGGCTCAGTAATAAATGAACCTAATAATGGAACAAATGAAATTGTAATAAAAAATACTACTAAAGATCGGTTGGCTGGAACTAGTTTTGAAATTTGTAAAATTGAATACAAACAAAAATCAAGAATGGGTTTGCTAGCTGCAATAACCATAATTACAAATATAAAAAGCGGCTCAGTATAGTCTTGTTCCTCCAAATATTTCATGGTGTAATCAAAACTGTTATTAATGCATAAAAAAATAATTAATATTGCAGCCCAAAAACCAAAAACAACTTCCACTTCACTTAACAAATGAAAAAGTTTTCCGTGATTTTTATATTTAATTGCAAGCTTTTCAAAAAATTTTATAGAGAAAGTATGTATTATTGCTAAAAAAAATACTGCGGCGCTAATAATATTTATTAATTCAATTTTCATAAAAAATTAAGGATATAAAATTTCTTTAATCCATTTAGATCCAGATTTTCTATATCTTAGTCTTTCATGTATTCTATTACTACCATCTAACCAAAATTCAATTTGATTTGCTTTTAAAGCCCAACCTGACCAATA
>JALRAW010000007.1 GCA_023257975.1 Candidatus Fonsibacter sp. | reverse complement strand
AATATTTTAAATAAGATCATTGATTATAAAAAAAAAAAAATTATTTTTGATAAAAAAAAAATTATTTTTTCTTTAAATCAAAATAATAAATCCTTTTTTAAATCTACCATAGCTAATAATCTTAAAAATAATAAAATTTCTGTTATTGCTGAAATAAAAAGAGCTAGTCCCTCAAAAGGAATTTTAAAAAAAAAATTTAACCCTATTAATATAGCAACTCAATACGTTAATGGAGGAGCTACATGTTTATCCATATTAACGGAGAATAAATTCTTTTTAGGTAACAAAAATTATATAAAACAAATTAAAAAAAAATTTAAAATTCCAATTCTAGCAAAAGATTTTTTTATTGATCCATTTCAAATTTATGAGGCTAAACATTATGGAGCAGACTGCATTTTAATTTTATTGTCTGCAGTTAAACATGAAATCGCAAAAGAACTATATAACACCGCTAATAAATGCGGAATGGATACAATTGTAGAGGTTCATAATGATAAAGAGATGGCTTTTGCTTTAACTTTGAAAAAAAGCATTATTGGAATTAATAATCGTAATTTAAAAACTTTTGTAACAGACGTAAATAATACGATTAATTTATATAAAAAATTTAATTTAAAAAATCGTATAATTGTATCTGAAAGTGGTATTAATTCTAAAAAAGATATTCTTCATATCTGCAAAAATACAAATATTAGAACTTTCTTGATTGGCGAATCACTAATTAAATCCGACAATATTAAAAAGAAAATTAGTTCTTTTTTATAAAAAATATATATAATTCAATGCTTTATCTGAATTGTATATTAACAAGAACTTAAATAGAACAGATATGTTTAGGTTTTGTTCTTATGCTAACTAAAAAACAAAAAAACTTGTTAATTTTTATTAACGAAAAATTAAAACGCACCGGGATATCACCGTCCTACGACGAAATGCGAATGTCATTAAACCTTAAATCAAAGTCAGGCATTCACAGATTGATTTCAGCGCTTGAAGAAAGAGGATTTATTAAAAGATTACCCCATAAAGCAAGAGCTCTTGAAGTTATTAAACTACCAGAAAATGCTGGAGCTCAAGATTTATATAATAATTTTTCTCCAAAAATTATTAAAGGCGGTTTAGATCTTAATAAAATTGACGATGAAGAGGTTTTCGTTCCTGTTCTTGGCAAAATAGCAGCTGGTGCTCCTATTGAAGCTTTAGAAAATCAAACTGAAAGTTTACCATTATCAAAAAATTTTTTAGGATCGAATGAATATTTTGCATTAAAAGTTGAGGGAGACTCAATGATAGATGCAGGAATTAATACTGGAGATTATGTTATCATAAAAAAAACTAATATAGCCGAAAGTGGAAAAATAGTCGTAGCTTTAATTGACGATCATGAAGCAACTCTAAAAAGAATGCGAAAAAAAGGGCCTTCAATAGCTCTGGAAAGCGCTAATCCTGCTTATGAGACAAAAATTTACAACACTGAAAGAGTAAAAATACAAGGTGTTTTGGCTTCTTTATATAGAAAATTTTAATTTACTAATCTAAACAAATAATATTAGTTCAATTCTCATAAGAACTAATGAATACTAATCGAATAGTTATTACACGTTTTGCCCCCTCTCCAACTGGGAATTTACATATAGGTGGAGCTCGAACCGCTTTGTTTAATTGGTTATTTGCCAAAAATCAAAAAGGGAAATTTCTACTAAGAATAGAGGATACAGATACTCAAAGATCTAAGAATGAATTTTATGAACAGATCATCTCAACTCTTAAATGGTTAGAAATAAATTGGGATGAAGAGCCATACATTCAATCAAATAACATCAAATCTCATGTAAATATAGCTAATATTTTATTAAAAAATGGACACGCTTATAAATGTTATTGTACTGAAAAAGAGCTTGAAGATGAAAAAAAATTATATTTAGAAAAAAAAATTCCTTATACTTATAGTAAAAAATGTAGAAATATTTTAGAAAACATCGATAACAAATCTTTTGTAGTAAGATTTAAATCAAAGATTGAAGGAAAAACCGTTCTCAAAGATTTAGTTCAAGGTAATATTGAAATAAACAACAACACAATAGAAGATTTTGTTATTTTAAGAAAGGACAACAAACCTACCTACAATTTATCAGCTGCTGTTGATGATTATCAAATGAAAATTACTCATGTGATTAGAGGTGATGATCATAAAATAAATGCTTTTAAACAAGTTCAAATATTTGAAAGAATGAATTGGAAAATGCCGGAATATGCTCACATCCCATTAATTCATTCAAAAGAAGGAAAGAAATTGTCCAAAAGAGATGATGCTTCTACAGTTGAAGATTATAAAAAAATTGGAATTTTACCTGAAGCATTAAGAAATTATCTATTAAGACTGGGATGGTCCTATAAAGATAAAGAAATTTTTACCGAAGAAGAAAGTATAAAATTTTTTAATTTGAAAAATATTGGAAAGTCACCATCAAAATTAGACTTTGATAGGATCAAATCAATCAATGAGTTTTATATAAAATCTACTAAGGACGATATCTTGATAGAAAAGTTAATTAATTATTCAAAATTATATAAAAAAGAAATTCCTAAACAATTTTATGAAACTATTAAAATAAATTTATCATTTTTAGTGAATTTGCCACCTGGCATTCCTAATTTATTTCTCCACTCTTCTTTTATAGTTTTCTTTTTCTTACCTACTTCTGTTATGATTGGTGGATAAGTTAATTTACAAGATTCTAATTTAAGAGATGATGGTGAAAGAACTAAGATATCTTGAGTTACTTTATCATATAATTTCTTTCTAAGTAAAGTAGAAAAAGTAACTAAATCGATTAGATCACCTACTTGAGCACCGAAGTTATATCCTTCGATCCCTACTTTAGTTGGTAGTTCTGGATTGATGTTTTTTAAGACA
>JALRAW010000159.1 GCA_023257975.1 Candidatus Fonsibacter sp. | reverse complement strand
GTCTTTTGCATATTTTGCATTTCTAATATTAACTCTTCCATTCCAAGTAAATGCAAGCCCTGTCCTTCCAGATCTTGTTGGTAAAACGCAATCAAACATATCAATGCCTCTTTTGACTGCCCCTAAAATATCCTGAGGCATTCCAACACCCATTAAATAATGAGGTTTATCTTTTGGTAGAATATCTTTAACCGCATCAACGGCATCAAACATTTCAGATTGATTTTCACCAACCGCAAGTCCTCCTAAAGCATATCCATCAAAACCAATATCAATTAATTTTTTTAAACATTCTTTTCGAAGATCTGGGAAAATTCCACCTTGGGTTATTCCAAATAGCCATTTTGACTCCTGTTTTCCAAATTTCTTTTTACATCTCTCAGCCCATCTAAGAGATAAATCCATGGATTTCCTTATTTTATCTTTTTCAGCTGAATATTTAGGACATTCATCAAACACCATGACGATGTCTGAATTTAAATCTAATTGTACTTGTATGCTTTCCTCAGGTGTTAAGAAAAATTTTTTACCATCTATATGCGAGCTAAACTCAACCCCATCTTCTGTAACTTTTGAAATTTTAGATAAAGACATCACTTGAAAACCGCCAGAGTCTGTAAGTATTGGCATTGAACAGTTCATAAAATTATGAAGTCCACCTGCCTGTTTTACTCTTTCAACCCCTGGCCTTATCATTAAGTGATAAGTATTTCCTAAAATAATTTGTGATCCACAGCTTTTAACCTGGTCAATATACATCGCTTTAACAGTTCCTGCTGTTCCAACAGGCATAAAAGCAGGTGTATCGATATTTCCTCGAGGAGTGGTAATTTTTCCTAAACGAGCACCATGGCTTTCATTTAATAAATTAAATGAAATTGATTTCATTATTACTTTTTTATTTTGCCGATCTTAGACTTACAATGATATCTGGATTATCAACTACTCCTGAGCCTGGAGCGCCCTTTTTGATTTTATCAATGAATTCCATTCCACTGATCACTCTCCCAAAGGCAGTATAATTTCTATCTAAATGAGGATGAGAATCAAAGCAGATAAAAAATTGGCTATTAGCACTGTCTGGACTTTGTGATCTTGCCATAGACAAAACTCCTCGTTGATGAGGAATATTATTAAATTCAGCTTTTAAATCTGGAAGATCCGATCCGCCCGTGCCAACCATTTGAGCATTAAAATCTAATTTTGTATTTCCAAATTTTACATCGCCCGTTTGAGCCATAAAACCATCAATGACTCTGTGAAAAGCAACGCCATCATATTTTTCTGAATTTGCTAATGTTTTTATTCTTTTTACGTGATTTGGTGCAATTTCATCGAATAGTTCAATTTTAACTTCACCGTATTTTAATTTCATTATCATAATAGATCTTTCTTTAGATTTAATATTATTTGAAAAAGAAAAAAGAAATAAAGTTAAAAATATTACAAATTTTTTAAACATTATTTAAATTTAGTTTTCAAAGCTTTGATAACAATGTTTGGAACAAATTGCATCAAATCTCCTTTTAAATTTGCAATTTCCTTAACGAAATTTGAAGAAATAATTTGATTTTCAATATCTGCCATCAAAAAAACTGTCTCAAGATTCTTATTTAATTTATGATTCATACCCGCTAACTGAAATTCATATTCAAAGTCAGAAACAACTCTTAAACCTCTAAAAATAATATTCGCTGAAATCTTTTTGCAATAATTCGTAGTTAAACCTGAGAATGATACTACTTTAATCTTTTTTCTTATATCTACAGGTAATGTTGCAATCACTTTTTTAACCAACGAAACTCTTTCTGTTGATGAAAAAATTGTTTTTTTCTTATTAATTGAAGGTATTCCAATGTAAAGACTATCAACAATATTTGTTGCACGTTTAATAATATCAATATGTCCAAAAGTTATTGGATCAAAGGTGCCAGGATATAAACCAATTCTTTTCATTCTTATAAATGGTCGGGGCAGCAAGATTCGAACTTGCGACCCTCTGGTCCCAAACCAGATGCGCTACCAGACTGCGCTATGCCCCGAAACTGTGCTGTTATACAACTTAATTAATTTATTTAAAAGAAATACTAGCTAAAAAAACTTTCAAATTCATGTGTAATACTTTACTTTTTTATTAAATGACTCAAATAATATTTTTAAATTAATAATCATGAATACATTATTATTAAAACACGTTGGTGCTTTAGAAAATTACGGAACTTTGAAAAATTTTACGCATAAATGTATTTATAAAAATCAGACGTGTGGAGATAAAGTAACCATGTATCTTAAAATTAATAATAAAATTATTAAAAAAATATCTTACAAAACAGAGTCTTGTCTAATTTGTCAGGCTTCTTGCAGTATTTTCTCTGATTGTATTAAAAATAAAAGCTTAAATAATTCAATGACTATTACTAAGGAATTTATCAAATCTATCTTTAAAAAAAAATTAACACTAAACGGAAAGTGGAAAAAATTTAAGTTTTTATTAAATAAAAATTATTTTAATCGAAAAGGCTGTATCTTAGTGCCCTTTAATGCTTTAATAAAATTAAGATAAATAATGAAAAAAAATATTTTTTATTTAATTATTATTTCTATGATTTTCTTTACTAAAAATATCAACGCAAATGATAATCGCACATTGTATGATTTTTACTTTAATGATGTGGATGGAAAAAAATATTTATTATCACAACATAAGAATAAAGTAGTTTTGTTAGTCAATGTTGCAAGTCAATGTGGTTTTACTAAACAGTATGCAGATCTACAAACTTTGTGGGATAAATATAAAAGTAAAAATTTTGTAATTATTGGGGTGCCTTCTAATGATTTTGGCAATCAAGAACCTGGTACCAATGCTGAAATTAAGAATTTTTGTGAAACTAATTTTAATATCAATTTTCCAATCATGGAAAAAGTAGTAGTTAAAGGCAAAAATGCTCACCCTGTTTATTTATGGGCTAGGGAAAGTTATGGAAGTGCAGCTGAACCCAAATGGAATTTTCACAAAATATTAATTGATAAAAAAGGTAAAGTGAACGACACATTTATCTCAACCACAAATCCACAAAGTGAAAAAGTTGTTAAAAAAATTGAAGAGTTAATGACTAATTAATTTATTTAACTGAATGTTTTTGACTGCCTAATTGGTCAATCGTAAGTGTTACAACATCCCCTTTTTTTAAATAAGTTGGCGGTTTCATACTATCACCAACTCCTGGAGGAGTTCCTGTGGTAATGATATCTCCAGGCATTAAAGTCATAAATTCACTAGCATAGGATGTTAAAAAATTCATTTTATGAATCATTTTTGAAGTATTACCTGTTTGCATTCTTTTTCCATTAACATCCAAACTCATATTTAAATTGTATAGATCCTTAATCTCATCCTTAGTCACAATGTAAGGGCCTATCGGTCCAAAAGTATCTGCTGATTTGCCTTTAATCCATTGACCACTTCTATTTTTTTGCCATTCTCTTTCGCTAAAGTCACATACTAAACAATAGCCAAAAATATAATTTTCAGCCTCTGCTAATGAAATATTTTTTCCTTTTTTTCCTATGACAAAGGCAATTTCTACTTCCCAATCCGTTTTATTTGAATTTTTAGGAATAATAACATCATCATTTGGTCCGCTAACACAGGTGGTTGCCTTTGAAGTAGAATATAGTTTATCAATTTCTGAAATTAAAGAAATTAACCGTAAAATGTCTATAGGCGAAGCCAAAGCACGGCGTGCCAAAAAAGAAATGGTTGAAGCAAATTTACGTTTGGTTATTTCAATTGCGAAAAAATATACTAATCGTGGTTTGCAATTTCTAGATTTAATTCAAGAGGGAAACATAGGGTTAATGAAAGCAGTCGATAAATTTGAGTACAGGAGAGGTTATAAGTTTTCTACTTACGCAACATGGTGGATTAGACAAGCAATAACGAGATCAATTGCAGATCAG
>JALRAW010000108.1 GCA_023257975.1 Candidatus Fonsibacter sp. | reverse complement strand
ATGCTGCTGATGCCTTTAGAACAGGTATCGTAGGTTATGGAATTGAGATGACAAATTGGAAAAAAAAGATAGAAGTAAATACTAATTATATAATTTAATATGAAAATCATAAATAACGAAATTGAACTTGAAGAAAAGTTAAAAGATTTTTTATCAGAAAAAGATAAATCAAAAATTGAAAAATCATTATATTCTGAAGATGAAAGCGATTCATATTTTGATGATATTCCTGAAGGTGAAGAAGGTGGAGAATTAGTTTTAAATAAAAAAAATAAATCTCAATTCTTTGCAAAATATTTTAAGTCAATGAATTAATATGCCAAAATTATCAAACGAAGAAATAAAAGCTATTCTTAATGCTGAGATTAACGGAGCATTAGGTTATCTTGGTGGACAGTTATCTGAGCAAAGAAAAAAATCTATTGAATATTATTTAGGTGAAAAACTTGGAACAGAAATAGATGGTCGTTCACAAGTAGTATCAACAGATGTTGCAGATACCATTGAAACAATATTACCAAATCTTCTTAGAATTTTTACCGCATCAGACAGAACTGTTATTTGCGAACCAGTAAAAGCAGAAGATGTTCCCCTTGCTGAACAAGCAACAAGCTATATCAATTATATTTTTAATAAAGATAATCCAGGATTTACAATTTTATACAATTGGTTCAAAGATGCATTACTTGAAAAGAATGGTATCGTAAAAGTTTATTGGGATGAATCTGAAACTTACGAACATGAAACTTATAAAGATTTAAATGAAGATTCTTACCAATCAATCATTAATGAAGATGATGTTGAAGTATTAGAGCATTACGAAGAAGAAGAAGAAGAACAAGTTAAACAAGTTGAGATGCTAGAACAAATGGCGCTTCAACAGGGTCAAGAATTAAATTTACCAAGACCAAAACTTCATAATATTAAAATTAGAAGAAAATGTTCTGAAGGAAAAATTAAAATTGAAAACGTACCACCAGAAGAATTTTTAATACAAAGAAATGCAAAGACAATTCAAGATGCAAACTTTGTAGCGCATAGAACAACTAAGACTAGAACAGAATTAATACAAATGGGTTATGATGCTGAAATCATAGCATCACTACCTCATTCACAAGAAATTATTTTCAACTCTGAAAAGCTAACTAGATATTCTGATATAGACGAATATCCTTTTGCTTCTTCACCAGATGCTTCTACAGATGCAATAGATGTTTTTGAATGTTATGTAAGATTAGATTATGATGGAGATGGTCTTGCAGAATTAAGAAAGATTACAGTTATAGGTGATACTGCTGATAATATTTTAGATAATGTTGAAGTAGATACAATTCCTTTCTGTTCATTAACTCCAATCCCAATGCCACACAGATTCTATGGCAGATCAGTTTCTGAACTAGTACAAGATATTCAATTAATTAAATCTACTGTTCTAAGACAATTGTTAGACAATATGTATCTAACAAATAATAATCGTATTGCGATTATGGATGGAATGGTAAATCTTGATGATTTACTAACGGCAAGACCAGGCGGTGTTGTAAGAACAAAACAACCACCTTCTCAAGTTATGTTGCCAATGCAAAACCAAACTATTTCTCAACAAGCATTTCCATTACTTGAATACTTAGACACCGTTAGAGAAACTAGAACTGGTGTTACAAGATACGCACAAGGTTTAGATGCAGATAGTTTAAATAAAACTGCAACAGGAATTAATACTCTAATGACGCAAACGCAAATGCGTATGGAGTTAATTGCTAGAATATTTGCTGAGACTGGCGTTAAAGAATTATTTGAAAAGATTTTTGAATTAACTGTTAAATACCAAGAACAAGAAAGATTAGTACAATTAAATAATGTTTTTGTACCGGTAAGACCAACAGAATGGAAAGATAAATATAATATTAATATTGTAGTTGGATTAGGTTCTGGTTCTAAAGAACAACAATTAGTTATTTTAAACAGTATTCTTGAAAGACAAATTCAAGCATTTAATTTACAAGGTGGAAAAGAGTTCCCAATGGTAACGTTAAAGAATATTTATAATACGTTATCTAAAATGGTAGAAAATGCTGGTCTTAAAAATACAGAAAACTACTTTGTTAATCCAGATGTGGGTATGCAATATGTTCAACCACCACAACCACCTGCTTTAACACCTATTGAAAAGATTGAATTTACTAGAATAGATAGCGAAAACAAACGAAAACAAGCTGATTTAGAGTTACAGTTTAAAGAATTACAAATGAAAAACTCTCAAATGCAACTTGACTTTCAGTCAAAAATGAAAGAATTAGAGTTAAAGTATAATACACAAATTGATGCTGCTAAATTAAAAGCGGAAGTTGATTTAACTAAAACAAAATTAAACAATGCTTCTAAAAATTTAATGGCAGCACAAAAAGCTACGCAAGAATTTGGACAACATTTCTGATAGCATAAACATGACGTCCGATGGAGAATCTGTACCTATGGTAACTACTTTAGGCAACACAGTAGTTCTCCAATACACCAGTAGCACCGATGATTCTGATTCTAAATCCATTGGAAATGCACCATGGATAACAGAACAAAAAAGAGCCAACAAGAACCAAAAAACATTCGAAAATGTTGAGAGACTCATGGTAGACAGGAAAGAATATCTCACGAATATTTTGCGCAAAAAAGGTGCAAAAATGGAATCCCTAAAGAATGCAAGTGCTACAAAACATCCTTGCAATCTTAAGCACTGTGACGAACAGATGTATTGTATAGATGACGAAATCCAAAATATTGATAAAATACTAGCAGGCTACGAGTCGATACGAAAAGGTGAAAAGCGGAAAGATGGACCATTAATTTTTCTCAT
Organism: Candidatus Fonsibacter sp.; assembly: GCA_023257975.1. GTDB lineage: Bacteria > Pseudomonadota > Alphaproteobacteria > Pelagibacterales > Pelagibacteraceae > Fontibacterium > Fontibacterium subtropicum. The sequence goes on along the minus strand of JALRAW010000108.1, from coordinate 3,646 downwards.
GTCAACATACTTATCACAAAGAATAAACACAATGGAACAACAATATGACCGTGATGTTGATGAAGTGGACACATATAAGGAACTTCTTCAGCAAATTGACGATGCTAAAGATCTAGATACAAAACATGTCCAAGAGCTAAACATTCCTTACATCCTAATAGATTCAACCCATCACCACCATGATTCCATTTTTTTTAGGATATACGACTACTTGACCTACACAGCACAGATAATTAAAAACAACATCCAACTATACTATGGAAAAATAAATTACTTCAGGTTGCAATATCCCAATGAAGCTGATAATATTAATGTGCTACTAAAATGGACTAAACCCATCAATGAGTGGGAAGAAGAAGTAGTAAAGATACATAAATTCCGGAAGCACTTTAAAAATATACTCAAAAACACTGACCAACCAACTGTGGGAGATTTGCTTGGTGACAAATATAAAATTCCTATTGAGTTCTTTTCAGACTTACATGAGTATCTGTCACTGAAGCAAAAGCAATTGACACAAGTACCAATATCAACTGGAAACTCACCTCTAACATTGAGGGAAAACGCAGTTAGGGAACTAAAAATTCAGACAATCAATAGTTTTGAACAAGTTGCTGACAAATGGAATAAGGATGCACAAAGAAAATTTATTGACATGTTTGGTAACTTGACTTATGACACTAATAGACCAGCCAAGCGTACTAAGTTGACTTAAAAACCCTATCTAGTTCAAAGCTTTGCACACACACTCTATTACTTACGAATGTGCTGCTTCTTAATTATGCAAAGGTAAATTCAGTTTTATAACCTAATAACAATAATTTAATGATATTCAAATCTTCGTTTTTTGTACGATTGTTTCCATTTCATGTCAATTGTTTCCGTTGCGGCCGTTGCGGCGCTGCTTGGACGGGGAGAAGTGACCATGGCTTGAGATAGCTGCTCAGATTGTTTCTGATGCGGCTGTTGCGTCGTGGGGGGGCCGGGAAGAAGCGACCATGGTCGTGGCTCCATTGGAAAATTAGACTTTTTGATTGTTTGTCCGTACTGTCTCCATTTTTTCAATTCTTTAACTCTTGTGTTTTCTTCCCTACTAATTTGTACAAATGATGATGTATTTCCTTCTATTCCATATTTGTCAACCAACATGTTTTTCATTCTTTTTGGTTTTCTGTCCATGGACTCACTACTATTGGAACTACAATCATCTTCCTCACTTTTTTCATTTTGTACAACTGAATGGGTTGGTAATTGGGAAGATTCGGCATTTTTACCTTCCTTGACGTCAACAATATTTAAATGTTCATCAGCTGAACTTATTTTAGAAGTACTGTCATCATCACTTTCTGAAGAGCTCATGGAACTTTTTGACTTTGTTCTGAAACAGGTGAATGACATAACTAAAATGAGGTTAATGTGAAAAAATAATGCTTTGTAGTGGAGTGATATTATAAGGCTACAGGTTGTAAAATAAAATTATGAACCGCAACTACAGATAGGTTTACAACCCTCGGTACTGGACAACCAGTACGCTGTTTATTTGTTTATTTGTTTGTCCGTCCCGTTTATTATTTTTTTTTTAAGGTAAATAATGTCCTTTACTTCTGTAGTACGAGCGCATAAATTAGTCTTACTGCATCACCGACTAGCATTATTTATACGTACAAAAATCCGAGGTCAGTCCTACGTGGCTAATCTGCTGAGATTGGTCACGTAAGCTACCGTCCTCTCACAAGCTCTAAGTGCCTTTTTTTCTCTTTCCTCTCTAATAAAAGAGAGGAAAGATTCAGTCTACTGTTACTGTTAATTTATTTTGAACGCCAAGAGATGTATGCCTGTAACCGGCTCGTCGTTGGTGAGCAATACTGGTGAGCACGTGAGCACACCAGCAAGCAGCTTACCGTACTCTAGAGCTACTATATCTCTGTAGAGCTATAGAGCTAGAGTAACATGAACCTCACCTTGTAGATAGAGAATAGGAACACGTTAGTATATGTATAAAAAAGGTGTGGTTCAAGGGTGGTGTAAGACCATTTTAAATTCAATGGAGCAATCGATTTTTTCCATATTGTGTAAAATATGTCCAATTTTTTTATGATTATGAGAAAATATGGATTGACAATATATTCCAAATTGTATTCGAAGTGGTAATGTTAATATGAAATCCAATTTTAGGGAAGACTATTGTAAATATTATGGAGCGATCGTTATTAAAAAATAATTCTCTTAACATGTAATTATTCCATATTGTGTAATATTCCATATTGTGTAATATATGCTTTTTTTTTTTCAGATGATGAGATTTAAAAAAATCGCTCATTATCATTATATTCCAAATTCTATTATAATTGTTTATTTTGGATAATAAGAAAACAGGTATCTAGCAGCATTTAACGAACTCGCTGAATATCAAATAATTCTAAATTGTATAATTAATAAGAAATCCAATTCTAGGGTAACAAGAAAAAAAAAGGTACGTTAAAGTAATTTCTAAATTTATTTGATGCATTAAACAGTTAAAGATAAAAAAAAAACATGATAAATAAAGATAGCTTAAGAAAGGCAAGTCAAAGAGCCAGAAGGAAATTGATAGAATCATCAGATGAAGCAAATCTAAGGAAAAATTTGGATGCACAAAGAAAGGCAAATAAACGAAATATGGAAACGCCAGAGCAGACAGAGTACAGGAGAATCAAAATGGCTCATGTTATGCAGGAAAGAAGAAAAATAGAAACACCAGACCGTGTAGAGCTCATGAGTAGAAGAGGTGAATTTGGAGGAATCAATTTGGAAACTAGAACCGGTGATAAGGATAATGGAGATGAAAATGTGCCTTTGATATCTCAGTCAATTGAAGTTGAGCTTTCAGTGAAAAAAGCCTTTGACCACTTAATGAAGACAAAAGTTGGACCAGATGAGAAAATTCCTGATGAGTCAGATTTGCGGTTAAAGTTTGAATTAGCGGGCGGCTCGATGATGGATGTTGGCTGCTACGCACTTCATAGTCAAAGAATGATCAGCCAATTAATTGCAGATGGTGAACCAACAATTGTAAATGCTGATTCAAATTCAGCAGATGGGAAAATTGATACTAAGTTATATTTCCAACTTAAGTATCCAAATGGTGTTGCCGCCCTTGCAAAAGGAGATTTTGAATCTGAGGTTATGCAAGCACCACTTACCGTTACAGGTAGTAAAGGAAGTGTTTATAGAAAAAAAGGAAGTTCCTATTCTAAAACCTTACCAACGATTTGCATTAGTAAATAAAGAATTGGGTATCCAAGGATTTTCGGATCAAGATCTTGACATCATGGTGCAGAATGAGCTCATTCAAATGTTGACTTCAACAGGCATGCAATACGATGCTGTAAATCCTGAAGTACTCATAAAGTACTACTCCAATGAAGACATAAGACAAAGAGAACAAGTGGTCCCCCTTTCACCTTATCCGTACTGGGGAATGCGAATGTATGATCCGTGGCTTTTTAATCCCATGATGAGAAACTATTCGTCTACGGTTCGAACTTCTAATTACGAGTTGCTTCAAGTAATTTTAGATATTATTGATCCCAAAGCAGACAAATATGTGATGATGATTACTGCAGTTACCGAAGTATCACAACCAAAAAATAAGCCTAAATTAACC
>JALRAW010000022.1 GCA_023257975.1 Candidatus Fonsibacter sp. | reverse complement strand
CGTTGAAGCAGAACCCGACATGGTCGCCGCTCGTGGACGATTTTTGCAAGCCCTGTTTTACAAAAACCAGTTTTACTAGGAGCTGATATTATTATTTATTCTGGAACAAAGCATATTGATGGGCAAGGAAGAGTTTTAGGTGGGGCAATATTATCTTCAACAAAATTTAAAGAAAATATTTTAAAACCTTATTTAAGACATACGGGTCCTGCCATTAGTCCTTTTAATGCTTGGGTTTTGCTAAAAGGTCTAGAAACTATTAAAATTAGAGTAGAGGCTCAATCCAATACTGCTTTAGAAATTGCTCAGTTTTTAGACAAGCATTCTAAAATCGAAAAAGTATTTTATCCATTTTTAAGAAATTTTTCTCAATATTCGCTTGCTAAAAAACAACAAACCCTTGGTGGAACAATCTTGAGTTTTAAAATTAAAGGAAAAAAGAAAGAGGCATTCAAATTTATTAATAAATTAAAAATATTTGATATCTCTAATAATTTAGGTGACACAAAATCTATTGTTACTCATCCAACTACAACTACTCACCGTATTTTGACTGAAAATGAGAGAATATCCCTTGGTATTACTGAAAATTTAATAAGGCTATCTATTGGTTTAGAAACAGCTTCTGATCTAAAAAAAGATATCGCAACAGCGTTAAAATAAAAATTATATTTTTAATCTTTCAACAATCTTATTATTTAATAAATGAGTATTTAAAATCTCATCAATATCTTTTGAGTTTTTAAAAGAATACCAAACCCCTTCTGGGTATATAACCATAACGGGTCCAAGCTCACATCGATCCAAACAACCAGATTTATTAATTCTAATTTTTTTATTAAGTTTTAAATCTTTGATCTTTGTTTTTAATTCTATTTGTAATTTTTCTGAATTTTTTGAACTACAACAACCTTTTGGATTAGAGTCAGGTCTTTTATTAATGCAACAAAAAACATGTTTTTCAAAAAACATTTAAATATTTTTTGTTAAGATTTTGACTAAAAAAAAATAAATTGGTCTTGGTAAAATTTGTAATATTTTAAAAATAATTTTCATCTGAATTGGAAAGGTAATGTCATATTTTTTTCCTAATAATCCCTCAAAAATAATTTCAGCGGCTTTATCTGCTTCCATAATAAATGGCATATCAAATGTATTTTTCTCTGTTAGTCTAGACTTAACAAAGCCAGGATTAATAATGCTTAGAGAAATATTATTTTTATCACAATCAATTTTAATAGACTCAAAATAATTAATCATAGCAGCTTTAGAAGGTCCATAAGATGAGGAGTTAGGTAGCCCTCCAAATCCTGCAAGCGAACTAATAGCTGCAAGATGACCAAATTTTTGAGATTTAAAATGAGGCAGCAAAATTGAAAAGCAGTTAATCATACCAAAAAAGTTAACAGCAAAAGTTTTTTCAAATAAATCTAATTTAATATCGAAAGTATCATGAGGCTCATAATAACCAGAACAATATACAGCTAGATCAATAGTTTTAAATTCTTTTATAATTTCATTAACGATTCTCTGACAATTTACTTTATCTGTAACATCTAAAGAAAATGTTGATATTTTTGTTCTTCTTGAATTAAATTCTAATTTTAAATTTTGTAATTTTTCCTGAGTTCTTCCTAATAAAATTAGATTATCACACTGATCTAGGTATTTTTTACCAAGCTCGTAACCTATACCAAAAGTGGCACCTATAATTACAACATTCATAAATTTTACTTGATTAGCAACTATTAAAAATTATCATTAGTGATATAAGATAATACTGATATGGCATCAAGAATTGAATCTGACAGTTTTGGTAAAATTAAAGTTCCAGCAGATAAATATTGGGGTGCTCAAACTGAACGTTCATTAAAATACTTTAAAATTGGAAAAATATTAGTTCCCCTAGAGATAATAAGAGCTATTGCCATTATTAAAAAAGCCGCTGCTATTGTTAATTTTAAATTTAAATCTTTAGATAAAAAAATTGCCCAAGCCATTATCAAAGCCTCAGATGAGATAATTAAAGGAAAATTTAATAATCATTTTCCACTTAAAGTTTGGCAGACAGGTTCTGGAACTCAGACCAACATGAACGTTAATGAAGTTATTTCTAATCGGGCAATAGAAATTTTAGGTGGAAAAATCGGATCAAAAAAACCGGTTCATCCAAATGATCATGTAAATAAATCCCAATCTACAAATGATACCTACCCTAGCGCTATTCACATAGCGGTTGCCATTGATGTAAAAAAAAGACTTCTTCCTTCTTTAAAATTATTAGAAAAAGAATTAGCTATAAAAGTAACTAAATTCAAAAATATAGTTAAAATTGGAAGAACGCATCTTCAAGATGCAACTCCGTTAACTTTAGGGCAACAATTTTCTGGCTATCACATGCAAATTAAAAATTGCATCAAACGTGTAGAAATTGCTTTAAAAGAAATTTATTTCCTTGCTCAAGGAGGAACAGCTGTTGGTACAGGCATTAATACTAAAAAAGGCTTTGATAAAAAAATTGCATCTGAGATTAAAAAAATTACTAAACTACCGTTTAGAACTGCCCCAAATAAATTTGAAGCGCTTGCAAGTCATGAGCCATTAGTAAATTTATCTGGTACATTTAATACTCTTGCTGTTGCATTGATGAAAATTTCAAACGATATAAGATTTCTTGGCTCAGGTCCAAGAGCAGGTTATGCCGAACTTATTCTTCCAGAAAATGAACCTGGATCATCAATCATGCCTGGCAAAGTAAACCCAACACAGTGCGAGGCTGTTACTATGGTTTGTTCCAGAGTCATTGGTAACCATACCACAATAACAGTTGCAGCATCCAACGGACATTTTGAATTAAACGTATTTAAACCAGTGATTGGTCATAGCATGATACAATCTGTTGAATTGCTTTCTGACTCTATTGAATGTTTTGTTAAGTACTGTCTAAAAGGTCTTAAAGCAGATACAAAAAGAATTTCTCAATTATTAAATAGCTCTTTGATGTTAGTAACTGCTCTTGCTCCAAAAATTGGGTACGACAATGCTTCGATGATTGCAAAAAAAGCTCACAAGAATGGAACATCTTTAAAAGAAGAAGCTTTAAAAAGTGGGTTGGTTGATGAAAAAGAATATGATCGATTAATTAACCCAAAAAAAATGACGCACCCAAATTAAAACAAGAAACTATAAATTCTAGGATCTAAAACATTCAAAATATCTTTATTTAAACGTAAATTAAATTCCTCTTGGGCGATATTTAGATTATTTTTATTAAATTTTTTATTATCATTTCCAATAATTTCGGTTACTACCACTCTTCCCTTTCTCATATTTAAATCTCCCTTCATTTTTCCAGAAAAACTAGCATTAGGCAAAAGCGCTATTTTCTCCCTTGCACCATTGGTATTTTTATAAAAGTTTTTAATGTTTGCGAGTTCAATTTGTGAATTAAAAAAGAAAATTGTCTCTCTATTTTGAGTTATAAAACGACCATTTATTTTTAATAAATCATTAAATTTTGAAATTAGGTTCAATTCTTTGATATGAACATCCCCTCCTTCAACAACTATAAGAGCATTACCGTCTGAAAAAAGATTATGATTAGTAACCATGTTTTTAAAATTTAATTTAAAAACACCATAAAAATCTTCATGAATATTAAATAACTTATTATGTACTAAATATTCTTTAAGATTTTTATTCGATAATTTTTTAAAATTTGTATCTACAAAATTAAATTCACTAATAAATGCAAGTCTTGGTTTAAAATCAATTTTAGCCGAACCATCTCCTTTATAAAGAAAAGAATTAACTAAAATATTTTTTAAATCTACATACTCATCTTTTAAATCAAAATTAAATTGTAATGTTAAATTATTTAAGCCAATAGTACTTAAAGTGTTTGCAAATCTAATTTTTGCGTTTCCTAAAAATTCATTTTTTAAAAAATTAATGTCACTTAAATCTGCATCAAAATAAAATTTAAGATCATTAGACTTGATTGACAAACGTCCAATGCTTTTATCTTTACTTCTTGCACTTTGGAATGTGCTTACAAAGGGTAAATTAAAGAGATTTCCATTTAAATCAAATCTTCTTAAGTTTCCTTTATCAAAAATAATATCACTATTAATATCACTAATCTCAATAAAATTTTTATTTGACGAATATTTTAAATCTAAGTTGTTAACTTTAATTGCTTTAAGATCTTTAATGGAATCTGTATTTTTAAAAAAATTATCAAAATAATTATTTTCTAATTCAATAATTCCATCAACAATTTCAATGTCTGTAATTTTAAAATTTCTAAAAACTATATTAAAAATATTTATACGTAGATTAATTTTATAAATATTACCAATATAAATATCTTCTTTTTTATTAATTTCGAAAATATCTACAGAAAATAATTCGATATGAGGTCTTAAAAATGGTTTATAAGAAATCTTCTCGTTAATTTTAGTCTTGATAAAAAACTTCTCTTGAATTTGATTTTCTATCTCAGGTTTATATCGATCTAGATCAATAAAGAATGGTAATAAAAAAATAATTAAAACTAAGAATGCAAAAGCAACCATCGCTCTGCTGTATATTTTATGATTATAAAAAGATTTTAATGAGTTTAATAACTTTAAAGACTGTAATTTCCTAAGAATCATTTAATTTTTGTTATATTATGTTAACTACTTGATCTATTTGATTTTATGAATTCCACTAGCCAAAATTACTTATTAAACCTTAATAATCAACAAAAAGAAGCTGTTATTCATACTGACGGGCCATTGTTAATTTTAGCAGGTGCAGGCTCTGGAAAAACTAAAGTTCTAACAACTCGTGTTGTTCATCTTATAGAAACTAAAAAGTGTTGGGCCAATCAAATTCTTTGCGTAACTTTTACTAATAAAGCCGCAAATGAAATGCGTGAAAGAATTTTAAAACTTCTAAGTACTCAATCCTCATCTTTGCCTTGGCTTGGAACTTTTCACTCAATTAGCAATAAAATTTTAAGACGTCATGCAGAGGCTGTGGGTTTAAAATCTAATTTTACAATCCTAGATACTCTTGATCAACTAAGACTAATAAAAAATATAATTGAGTCAGAAAATATCGATATAAAAAAAATTCCACCTAAATTAGTTGCTGCCTTTATAGATGATTGGAAAAATAAAGGTCTTACACCTGCTGAAGTTAAAGTTGGTAATGAGAACTATATTAAAGATACTGCATTAAAAATATATAGAATTTATCAGCAACGATTAAAGATTATGAACTGCGTAGATTTTGGTGATCTAATCTTGCATTGCGTAACAATATTTAAAACTATGCCTGAAATACTAGAATTATATCATAATAATTTTAAGTATAT
>JALRAW010000118.1 GCA_023257975.1 Candidatus Fonsibacter sp. | reverse complement strand
ATAAGCCAGTGATGAAGATGTATATATGAAGGGGGTCTGGTGGACAATGTGGGTGAATGAGTTGATGTTACAAACAGGGTTGTAAGTGGATGATGGGAATTCTGAACCTATGGAGGTGGTCAAAGGTTTTTGAATTTATGGTAATCGGTTTTAAACCGTTGCTTTCAGAAATTCTTTTAACAAAATATTCAATTAAATATGGAATATCTTCTTTAATATCTTTTAAGTATGGAGTTTCAATTGGAATTACATTTATTCTATGAAAAAGATCTTCTCTAAAATTACCATTTGAAATTTCATCTTTTAAGTTTTTGCTAGTTGAGCACATTACTCTTATATTTACACTAATTTCATTGACACCATTGACTCTGTGAAACTTTTGATCGGATAAAACTCTTAAAATCTTACCTTGTGTTTGCAAGGGTACATCAGAAATATTATCAATTAACAATGTTCCATTATTCGATTTTTCAAATATTCCTGAGACAATTTTATCATTATTCTCTAAACCAAATAATTCAAAATCAAAATGATTTGGATCTAAAATCGCGCCATTTACTATTTTAAAGGAATTATTTGATCTTAAAGAACTTTCATGGATAAGTCTGCTAACTAATTCTTTTCCAGATCCAGCAGGTCCAGAGATTAAAATACGACTATCTGTCTTTGAAAATTTATCTATAGCAATTTTTAACTTTGATATTGTTGATGAATTACCAATTAATTCATTAGATGAATAAAGATTTTTTTTTAAAGATTTGTTTTCTTTCTTTAATGACGAAGTTTCAAATGCTCTATTAACAAAATTTAATAATCTATCTTTATTAAAAGGTTTTTCTAAAAATTCAAAAGCTCCAAGTTTTATTGAATCAACTGCTATTTTAATATTTGCATGACCAGAAATCATAATAACAGGAACATCATTATCAATTGATTTTATAAATTTTAATATATCTATTCCATCTCTTTTTTTTTCATCCAACAAGACATCTAGGATTACTAAATCTGGTAATTTTTTCTTTATTTCAGATAATGCTTTTTCTACCGTATCTGCTTCTCGAACAAAAAAATTATTTTCTTTTAAGATTTCATGAACAGCAAATCTTATATCTTTTTCATCATCTATTAATAAAATTTCATTGGTCATTAATTAATCTTAATGCTTAATTTAATTTTAGCTCCATTGCTGTGTTCTATAAAATTTAAATCACCACCATGCTCATGTAAAATCTTTGATACAATTGACAATCCAAGACCAGAACCATGTTGTTTTGTAGTAATAAAAGGAGCTACTAAATCTTTTGGTGTTGATTTAAAACCAACTCCATTATCTTCAATTGTTATATATATAAACTCATTATTATTTTCGACTAGTATATTAATTATTCCTTGAAAATTATTATCAGTTTCCTGTTTTTCATTAATAGATTCTAATGAATTTTTAACAACATTAATCAAAACTCTTGAAATTTGACTTAAGTCGAATTCAAAAAATTCATTAGAACTTTTATAAACTAAATTAAATATAATTTTTTTCTCAGATAATTTATATAAATTAATAGTATCCTCTATTAATTTCTTTAAATTATTAGATTTTATAATTGGATTTGGCATTCTTGCAAAATCTGAAAACTCATTCACTAACTTACCTATATCTTCAACTTGTCTTGATATAATATTTAAGTAATTTTCAAAATCCGCTTTATCAACATTAATCTGTTTTGAATACCTATCCTTAATTCTTTCTAACGAAAGTGTAATTGGAGTTAATGGATTCTTAATTTCATGTGCAAGTTTTTTTGCAACCATTTCCCATGCTTGGTATCTCTCAGTTAAAGCAATTTTGTTTTTTTGGGCTTGTATTTCTTGAGTCATGATATTGAATGTTTGATAAAGTTTTCTAAAATCATCATCCTCTTTTTCATCTTTTAATTTTACATCTAAATTTCCAGCAGACACAGCCTTTGCAGCATAAATTAATTTAATAATTGGTTTTGAAATTTTATTGGCTATATTAATTGCATATACGCTGGATAACATAATTAATGAACTAACTATTATTATATATACGACAGCAAAAGTGATTTGAAGGCCGAGACTATTAGATTTTAGTTTATAATAAAAGGTAGAAGCTTCACCAGTTTTTTTTAAAAAATTTACAGTCTCAGGATCAACATATCTAATTGCATATAAAAAAATATTTTCATTACTGCTTAATTTTTTCAACGAGTATCTAAATTAATCGCGAAGATCGCAAAGAACGCAAAGTCTACGAAGGTTGTCTTGGCGCTCTTCGCGTGCTTTGCGGTAAAATGGCAAAAATATGACCCGTGATGAAGCTTTATCCATTGTACGTGAATATGTAAAGAACGAAGGACTTGTCCGCCACATGCTATCGGTGGAAGCCTCCATGCGGTTCTACGCTGAGAAGTTCGGCGAGGATGTGGAACGCTGGAGTTTGATCGGTCTGCTCCATGACTTCGATTGGGAAATT
>JALRAW010000049.1 GCA_023257975.1 Candidatus Fonsibacter sp. | reverse complement strand
CAGTGTCATTACTTTAATTCCATTTTTTGCTCCTTCAGATTCTATAATTTTTTTTTCTTGTGTGAACGCAAGAACTGTTGGTTCAATATGATTTTTTGGCATATCAAAACTTCTATCCGCAACCCCTCTGGTTACTTGCAGATAAATCATGCCCTCTTCTAAGTTATTAAGTTCAATTAATTTTCTATGAAATGCTAAAATATCTTCGTGATTTAATAATTTTTTAAATTTTAATTCAGTCATAGAACGATCCAATCGTTTCATATGATTATTAAAATCAATTAATTTTCCGTTAATAACAGATGTTACTTCATATAAAGAATCTGAAAATAAAAGACCTCTATCAAAGACAGAAACTTTCGCATCATCTTCTTTTTTAAATTCTCCGTTTATGTAAACTTGTCTCATAATAATCGGTATCTATTAAACAAAAGTTCTTAAATAATAAATAAAAATTTATAATTAAATTTAAAAAGATTTATTGAGGAACTGAGCAACTCATGTCTTGCCCACAACACAAAGGGCTTTTAATTTTTCCATGACCATTTGGACATTCACAGATCTGAACTTTTTGTCCATTGTCTAATTTTAGTGAAGCATCTTTAAGAGGTGCATCACATTTTCCACAAGTAACATTTGCGGACATTTTACATTTTGGACATTCGTATGTTGCCATTAATTTTTATTATATTAAAAATTGGTCTTAAATTAAAGAATAAAAACTATTTAATCAGCCGAGTTTCCAAACCACATTCTTTTTAACGTTTTATCTTTTAAAAAGTAATGGTGGTATAAAGTTGCTAAAATATGTAACGCCACAAAAGCAATAAATATATAGACAGATATAGAGTGAATATCTCTAGCAATCTTTCCAATTTCCTCATTTTTTTCAACAAGCGCTGGCACAGAAAACAGTCCAAAAACATTAAAAGGTCCTCCTCTAGCTGATGAATAAGTCCATCCACTAAAAGTCACCACTAATAAAATAAAATAAAAAAAATAATGAACAAACTTAGATAATTTATTTAGCAGATTATTTTGCGATAAAGGAGTTGGGACTAAATTAACAAGTCTCCATAAAAATCTTAAAATAATTAAAACTATGACTAAAATTCCGATCGATTTATGAAAATTAAATATAAAAAAACGTAGAGGACCTTTATCTAAGTCCCCCATAAAGTAGCCTAGAGTGAAATTAAATAAAATAATCAAAGCCATGATCCAGTGAAAATTCTTACTAACAAACCCGTAACTAGATAACGTATTTTTTATAATCATTTTAAAAAAGATTTAATAACTTAAATAATAATGGAACTAATATTGCGGTTGCAATACCATTTAAACCAAGCGCTAAAGCTGCAAAAACTCCTGCTGTTTCATTTCTGCTCATAGCCCTTGCAGTTCCAATTCCATGCGAAGCCAGACCTAATCCAAAACCTCTTGCTGACATATCTTTTAGTTTTAAAAAATCTAAAGCAAAAGTTCCAAAAGAAGCACCCATAATTCCTGTCAAAATTGTTATAATGGCTGTAAGCGATGAGCGATACCACCTGACTCAACGGGTTGTCCAGCCAGGCCTCGTTGATAAAATTGATTTCATAATATCTCATGATGGAGCTGACTACACCCATGAGCGCGCCGCCCGCAATGAATCCCGAAGCCAGCAGC
>JALRAW010000047.1 GCA_023257975.1 Candidatus Fonsibacter sp. | reverse complement strand
GCAAAGCTGGATGTAGATAATAAACTTATTATCTTTAACTTGTTATAGGGTATATATTAAGCTACTCTATATTATCTTAAATAAATTGTCATTTGACATGTATATCCTAATATATATTATATTCTTAAAAAAATACACTTTTACAAAATATAAAACCATTTTTAAAAAAAATGAGAATATAAAAGAAAAAATAAATTTCTCAATTACCTCATCAAATAAGAATTTTTTTATTAAGATTAAAAAAGATATTGAAAATATTATTAACGGAGTTTTTTTAACAAGAGATTTAGTTTCTGAACCGCCTAATTATTTAAATCCAGAAAAGTTTGTAACTGAAATTAAGAAACTTTCTAAGTTAGGACTTAAAGTTGATATTTTTGATTATTCAAAAATGAAAAAAATGGGAATGAATGCTTTATTAGGTGTTGCTCAAGGAAGTAAAAATTTACCTTATTTTGTAACTATTACATGGAAGCCCAATAATTCTAAAAACAAAAAACCACTTTCATTTATTGGAAAAGGTGTTTGTTTTGATACCGGCGGTATTTCTTTAAAACCAGCTAAATTTATGGAAGACATGAAATATGATATGGCTGGAGCAGGAGCAGTCGTTGGTTTAATGAAAACTTTAGCACTTAGAAAATCTAAATCTTATGTTGTTGGCGCTGTTGCATTAGTTGAAAATATGCCTGGTGGTTCAGCTCAAAGACCTGGTGATATTGTAAAATCTTACTCTGGTAAAACAATTGAAGTTTTAAATACAGATGCTGAAGGAAGATTAATTCTTGCTGATGCAATCTATTATATTGATGAACAATATAAACCAGAATTAATAGTTGATTTAGCAACACTCACAGGAGCAATAGTTGTTTCTTTAGGAAACGAATATGCTGGCTTATTTTCTAATAACGATGAATTGTCAGAAAAATTAATAAAAGCAGGAGAAATTGAAAATGAAAAACTTTGGAGATTTCCATTGCATAAAAATTACGACAACTTAATGGACTCTAAAATTGCAGATATTCAAAATATTAATTATTCTGGCGGAGCAGGTTCTATTACAGCTGCGCAGTTTTTACAGAGATTTTTAAAGAATAATACACCTTGGGCACATTTAGATATTGCCGGTATGGCTTGGACAAAGAAAGATTTAGATACTGTGCCAACAGGAGCAACTGGCTATGGGGTTAAATTATTAAATAAATTTGTAGAAAAGTATTACGAATAAAATGGAAAAAACTTTATCTATAATCAAACCTGATGCCGTTGAAAGGAATTTAATAGGTCAAATAGTAAGTATTTTTGAAAAAAATTCTTTGATAATTCATTCTATTAAGAAGATTAAATTATCAAAAAAAATGGCTGAGGACTTTTATTTTGTTCATAAACAGCGACCTTTTTTTAATGATCTCTGCGCTTACATGAGTTCAGGTCCTGTTGTTGTTATGGTGTTAGAGGGTGACAATGCAGTTCTTAAAAATAGAGAAATTATGGGAGCGACAAATCCAAAAGATGCAGCAAAAGGAACCATAAGAAATTTATATGGCATTTCTTTAGACAAAAATTCAGTTCACGGTTCTGATAGCAGAGAAAATGCTAAAATTGAGATAGATTTTTTCTTTAAAGAATAGTTTTTAAACTATTTTATTACAAACAATATTGACTGCTTTTGGATAAATTAAATGTT
>JALRAW010000042.1 GCA_023257975.1 Candidatus Fonsibacter sp. | reverse complement strand
TGGAACTAATCTTAAAAATAATAAATAAGCAAAATCATTATTTTTAAAATGACTATCCAAGCTTTTATATTTATTTGAAAAATATTTAAAAACTAAATCTTTAAAATAATAATTTGCAAAAACATATAAAGCAGTAGAACCGAAAGCAAACCCCATTAATAACAATAACGATCCTAAAACTGTACCAAAAATAAAACCGGCAGCAATAACCACTGGAAAACCAAATCCAAGTAAGAAAAACCAAATTGTACAGAATAAGAAAAATAAAAATGAAGAAAGAAAAATATTTTATTTTTTTGATTATCATATATGACAATTAATTGTGGTCGTATTAATTTTACATCGGGAATCTCTAAGTCGTTTTTACAATTATTTGGTATTTTTTCTTTTAATCTTATAATATCATATCCGAAATAACCCGCTAACATAGCTGACATTAAAGGAAGTTTTTTTGAAGTTTTAAAATTAAAATTTCGTATTAGTTTATTTAAATAATCGTAAGAATTTTTTTTTATTATTTTTTTTTTATTATTTAATTTTTGAATTATACAATTATTGTATGTTTCTATTATAAGGTCTGGATTAAAGCCGAATATAGTGTAGCGACCTCTAATTTTAACCTTTTCGACGGATTCAAAAATAAAGCTATCTTTACTTTGGGAAACCAGTTCAATTATTCTTTCAATTGTTTGTGATTTGGGTTTATTTTTATATGCATAAATTTGTAAAAAATTTTTTTTTTTTAAATTATTTTTAAATTCATTAAATGTAGAAAAAATCATTATTAAATATTTTTAAGATAATCGTTTAACTGCTTTTCCTTAATAACAATTTTATATTTTTTTCTAAGAAAATCCTCATATAAAATATTAATTTTATTTCTTATATTTTTTTCTGAAATTTTTTTGTTAGATGGCATATATCCAGTAATTGAATCTGTAATTATTTTTTTTTTTAAGTTTTTATTAATTTGATCTTCAAGAATTTTTGAAGTTATATTTCTTTCTAATAAAAATTTTTCATATTTTATTCTTGAAAAAATTTCTTTATCTTTAAATTCATTACTATTTTTAATTTCTATAGCTATTATTGTTTCATCAATGGAAATTCCTATTTTTTTTGCATGAATTTTTAAAAGTTTTTCTGAAATAATATTAGAAATCGCTATTATATGAATATTGTTTTTGATAGCTATTTTTTCAGATTGAATATTATTATTTCTAATTATTTTATTAAATTCATACATAAATTGATTAATTGATATCTCCTCACCATCAATCTCTGCAATTGAATTACTATAATTAGATCTAAAAAAATCATTTATACCCCAAAATACAAAGCTTAGAGCAATTAATGCAATAAAGATTTTAGCAAGGATTGTTTCTGAAAATTTTCTTAAGGATGAGAGCATTTAATATTTTAAAAAGTGATTATTTTAGTTTAGATATAACTGATTTATGAACAAAACTATATATTTCATTGCTAATTGGAAAATGAATGGAAATCATAATTCTATTAAAGAAATAGAACTAGTCTTTAGATTTTTAAAAAAAAGTGCAATTAATAAATTTATTAAAATTATATTTTGTCCACCTGCAACTTTAATTAATTTCTTTCGAATAAAAATTAGAAATAGACTAATAAATTTTGGCGCGCAGG
Source organism: Candidatus Fonsibacter sp. (assembly GCA_023257975.1). GTDB lineage: Bacteria > Pseudomonadota > Alphaproteobacteria > Pelagibacterales > Pelagibacteraceae > Fontibacterium > Fontibacterium subtropicum. The sequence continues at coordinate 3,174 of JALRAW010000042.1, read as the reverse complement.
ATATTAGTAAAATTAATGTTGATAACGGTCCTTTTACAGGACAATTAAGCGCTAATATCTTAAAAAATTCAGGAGCTAATTATGTAATTATTGGCCATTCGGAAAAAAGATTAATTGATGAAGACTTTAAAACTATCAAAGAAAAAATTAATGTTGCTTTGAAAAATAAATTAAAAGTTATTTTTTGTATTGGTGAAGATTTGTCACAAAAAAAAAGGGGCTTATCTTTAAAAATTTTAAAAAAACAAATTTTAAGTTCTTTAGAAAAAAAAATTAATTTTAATAATTTAATTATTGCTTACGAACCAGTCTGGTCAATTGGCACAGGAATTGTTCCATCTAATAATTATTTAAATAAGGTTTATGTAGATTTAAAAAATTTTTTAAAAAAAAAATATAACGTTAATTCACCTATAATGCTTTATGGTGGATCTGTGACTAAAGATAATGTTGCAACATTAGGAGATATTAGTTTAATATCAGGTTTTTTAATTGGAGGCGCTTCATTAAAGGCGACAAGTTTTATTAAAATTATAAAAAATTACTTTAAATAATTTATGCAGACTTTGTTATTAATAGTTCATATTTCTCTAGCTGTTCTTCTTATTGGGTCGGTATTGCTTCAAAAGTCAGATGGTGGAGCTTTGGGCATCGGAGGTAGTAGCGACAATTTAATGTCCTCAAGATCTGCTGGAAATTTTTTGACTAAATTTACAGCCATCATTGCGTTTTTATTTATTTTAACAAGTATTTCTTTAACACTTGTAAATAAAAAAGATATTTCTCAAAAATCTATCATTGATAAGATTGAACAATTAGATAAAAATAGTAATTCTCAGCCAAAAATTCCAAATTCAAAATAATTTTTTATTATTTTCTTTGTGATTATTGCTAAATAATCTATAGTGAACTTCCATGGTCCGTTTTATTTTTGTTACTGGCGGCGTGGTTTCATCACTTGGTAAGGGCATAGCTTCTGCTTCTATAGCAACTTTATTACAATCTAGAGGATATAAAGTAAGAATTAGAAAATTAGATCCTTACTTAAATATAGATCCTGGTACAATGAATCCTTACGAACATGGAGAGGTTTATGTTACTGAAGATGGAGCAGAAACTGATCTTGATCTTGGACATTACGAAAGATTTACAGAAATAAATTCAAAAAAATCAGATAATATTACTACAGGAAAAATTTATCAAAATATAATCATTAAAGAAAGGAATGGAGATTACAAAGGTTCAACAGTTCAAGTTATTCCTCATGTCACAGATGAAATAAAAAAATTTATTACTAGTGATTTAAGTAATGAAGACTTTGTAATTTGCGAAATAGGAGGGACAGTCGGTGATATCGAAAGTTTGCCGTTTCTAGAAGCCATTAGGCAATATTCAAATGAAACAGGTAGCAAGAATTGTTTATTTATTCACCTAACGTTAGTTCCTTATATTAAAAGTGCTGCCGAATTAAAAACAAAACCAACCCAACATTCAGTAAAAGAATTAAGAAGCATAGGTATTCAACCTGATATGATTTTGTGTCGCTCTGAAAGTTTAATTCCTGCAGAGGAAAAAGCTAAAATTGCACTGTTTTGTAATGTTAAAAAATCAAACGTGTTTCAATCTATTGATGTAACTTCAATTTATGAAGTTCCTATTAAATATCAACAAGAAGGATTAGATAAAAAAATATTAGATCATTTTGGAATTATTAATAAAAAAAATCCAAATTTAGATAATTGGAGATCCTTTAATAAAAAACTTAATAATAAAAAAAATAAAATTAAAATCTCTATTGTGGGCAAGTATACACATTTGAAAGATGCTTATAAATCTCTGAATGAAGCTTTAATTCATGCCGCAGTTTATAATGATATTAATTTAGATCTTAATTGGATTGAGTCCTCTGATATTAAAAATTTAAAAGATTTAGAAAATAAACTAGGAAGTTCTAATGGAATATTAATACCTGGAGGCTTTGGTAAACGCGGTGTCGAAGGTAAAATTTTATCAGTACAATTTGCAAGAACTAAAAAAATTCCATTTTTTGGAATTTGCTTTGGAATGCAAATATCTATTATAGAACTTTCAAGAAATTTATTAGGTCTAAAAGACTCCAATTCCACAGAATTATCTAAAACAAAAAATCCTGTTGTTTGTCTTATGGAAGAATGGATAAAAGGAAAAAAAATATTAAAGGGAGAAAAATATAAAATTGGGGGCTCAATGAGATTAGGTTCTTATCCTGCAAAAGTTAAAAAAGGTACATTGCTTTATAAGATTTATGGAAACAAAGACCTAATTCATGAAAGACATAGACATAGATATGAAGTAAATAATTCATATAAATCAATGTTGGAAAATAAAGGTGTTATATTTTCAGCTAATTCACCAGATGGAAAATTACCAGAAGCTATAGAACTTAAAGATCATCCATGGTTTCTTGGGGTTCAATTTCATCCTGAATTAAAATCACGACCGTTTTCACCTCATAAGATATTTATTTCTTTCATTGACGCAGCAATTAAAAATAAAAATTTAAATTTATGAAAAATAAAATTATTAAAATAAAAAAAGTAAATTTAGGAAATGATCTTCCCTTAACTTTAATTGCTGGTCCTTGCCAAATTGAAAGCAAAGATCATTCTCACATGATTGCTTCTAAGATTAAAGAAATTACTAGTAAATTAAAGATTGGATTTATTTTTAAAAGTTCCTTTGATAAGGCTAACAGAACAAGTTTAAATTCTAAAAGAGGAGTTGGACTTGATAAGTCTTTGTCTATATTTGATTACATTTCAAAAGATTTAGACGTTCCAATTCTTACTGATGTTCATAATGAGGAGCAATGTAAAATAGTTTCAGATGTCGTAGATATTATACAAATCCCCGCGTTTTTATGCAGACAAACAGACCTATTAGTTGCTGCCGCTAAAACAAATAAAGTAGTAAACGTTAAAAAAGGTCAATTTTTAGCTCCTTGGGATATGAAAAATGTTATTAAAAAAATAGAGGAAAGCGGTAACAATAAAATATTAATCACTGAAAGAGGAGTAAGTTTTGGATACAACACGTTGGTTTCTGATATGCGTTCATTGTCAATTCTAGCAGATTTTGGTTATCCAGTAATATTTGATGCCACTCATTCTGTTCAGCAGCCCGGAGGCAAAGGAG
>JALRAW010000077.1 GCA_023257975.1 Candidatus Fonsibacter sp. | reverse complement strand
TACAAGCGAAATAAAAATCTATAATTCCAGAAACTTTATTATTTGTAAAAAATATATTGTCAGGAAATAAATCTGCATGAATAATACCTTGTGGCAATTCTTTAGGCCATTTATCTTTTAAAAAATTTAAATAATTCTTAGTTTTTTTTATAATAGATTCATCCAAATCTATTTTTTGTTTAATAATTTTATCAAAAATACTTTGCCAACTTTCAATAGATAAATTATTTTTTCTATAAATATTAAATTTTTTTGTTATCTCATGCAATTGAGCTGTTATTTTTCCTATTTCAAAACAGTCTTCAGTAGTTATTCTAGTTTTTGAATGCCCATTTAAAAAAGTTACCAATGCAGCATTTTTATTCTTAATTTTATTAATTTTTTCATTATTTTTATTTGGAATAGGTTTTGGGCAAGGAAAATTATTTTCTGATAAAATAGATAATAATTTTATAAAGAATGGCAAATCATTTTCATCAACTCTTTTTTCATAAATAGTGAGGATGTAATCTTGGCCTAATGTTTTAATGAGGTAATTAGTATTTTCTACGCCCTCTGTAATTTCTTTAAAATCTTTAAAATTATTAATATTGTATTGTTCTAAGAATCGATCAACCTCTTTATGCTCTAACTTAGTATAAACAGCCATTATTTAATAAGCATTGTAGGAAGTTTAAAAGAAACTTTTTCAACTGAAGTGATTACTTCTTCAAGTTTAATATTAGTAATACATTTAATTTCTTTAATTAAATTCTCAACTAATATTTCAGGAGCTGAGGCACCAGAAGTTATTCCTATATTTGTGGAATTTTTAATTTTATCAACAGGCAATTTTTGATCAGAATGCATCAGGATGCTGTCATTGCAACCAAATCTTTTTGCAACCTCCACTAACCTTAATGAGTTAGAAGAGCTCTTGCTTCCAACAACCAAAAATAAATCACATTTTTTTGCGATTTGTTTAACGGCTTCTTGACGATTTGTTGTTGCATAACATATGTCACTTTTTATTGGCTCTTTTATAGAAGGGTATTTTTTTTTTAATAAAGATATAATTTCTAAAGTATCGTCGACAGAAAGAGTAGTTTGAGTAATGTAGGCAAATTTATTATTTTTAATTTTAGGTGAATAATTCTCTACATCATCTCTATTTTCAATTAATGTAATATAATTATTGTCTATCTGCCCCATAGTTCCAATTACTTCAGGATGATTTTTATGACCAATAAAAATGATATTAAACTCTTCTTTAGCTAGAAGTTCAGCTTCTCTGTGAACTTTTGTTACCAAGGGACATGTCGCATCTATATATATAATATTATTTAATTCTGCTTCATTAATTATTTTTTTTGGAACACCGTGAGCTGAAAAAATAACAGGTCTAGATTTATCTTTAATCTCAGAGAGCTCCTCAACAAATATTGCGCCTTGCGATCTTAGATTTTCGACTACAAAATGGTTATGTACTATTTCGTGTCTCACATAAACGGGTGCACCAAATTTATTTATAGTTTTTTTTACAATCTCAACAGCTCTATCAACGCCGGCGCAAAATCCCCTTGGACTTGCTAGAAATATGTTTACAATTTTTGGTTCCATTAAAAAATTTTTTTAAACTTAAAATTTTATATTATAAGCAAATTTTACAGAGACCAAATCAATAAATATAAATAGTATTCATTAATTCATCTTTGCTTACGATTAATTTTTTTGTTTATTGAAATAACTTAAAATAGAATTTATGTTATATCATTATGCAAGAAAAAATTATTAAAAAATCAATAAAAATGATTTTAGAGATAGGAAAAGATTACTATTGGTGCGCTTGTGGCCTATCTAAAGATGGTATCTTTTGTGATGGTTCTCATAAAACTACAAATTTTCAGCCTATGAAATTTACGGTTACAGAGAATAAAAATTATTTTCTATGTAGTTGTAAAAAAACTAATAATAAACCATTTTGCGATGGTTCTCACTCCAAGAGTTAAGAAATTTTAGCTTGTTTTAATTGATTTAAAGTTTTTTCTATATTTTTTTTATTAATAATTTTTATTTTATCAAGATTAGACGTATCTAATATTACTTTTTTAACCGTCTCTAATGCAATTTTATTAGAAATATATTGGATATCCTTCATTGCTTTGTTTTTCATTTGTACTAATTTTTGTTCTAATGATTTTTTTTTATGAACCATTAACTGTTCAAATTTATTTTCAGACTCTTTTATAAAATTTTCTGTTTCTTTTTTTTCTAAAGCAAGAATATTTTTACTTTCCAAGTGAGCATCTTGGATTTTATCTTTATATTTTTTAAGTAATAGTTCACTTTCTATTTTTAAATTTTTTGTATTTTCAATTTCAGATTTAATCTCATTTATTTTATCATCTAGTAATTTATTAATCGTGTGGGGAATCTTTTTATAAATAAGTATTAAACAAAATGTTACAAAAGAGATAGCTACCCAAAATGTTGCATCAAACATATTTGCTCTCTTTCTGTTTTTTGTATATTTCCGAGATTATTGCTTTTAAATTACTATCATTGGGTTTTGTATCAGTTATCTTTTCAATAAGTTCTTTTGAAAATTCGGATACAATGTCTGAAATATTATCTAAAGCTTGCTGTTTAAAATTGTTAATTTCATTTTCTACTTTAGTAGTTTCAATATTTAAATAATTTTCAAATTCTTTTTTTTTAATGGATATTTTTTTGTTAAATTCATTATTTAGTTTTTCTGAATTTTCTTTTGAATTTTTTTTAGCCTCAGCAATTATTTTATTATATTCATTATCTAATTTTTGAATTTGATTTTTATTATTTTCAGTTTCATTAATTAGTGATTTTAAAAAATTTGCTCTTTGATCTAATAATGCCAAAAGTTTTGGACTAAAAAATTTGTGAATTAAAAAATATAAAAAACCAAAACATATAATTAACCAAAATATTTGAGATAACCAAAACTCTGGGTTAAGTTGAGGCATTCCTTCATTTGCCATTGCTTCGTGTTCGAGAAACAAAAGGAAAATAAAAAAAATTATATTTTTTTTCATTTATTAACTTAAAACTTAGATTTATTTAAATAGTTAAAATGCAAAAAGTATTAATAATGCAATAACTAGTGCAAATAAACCCGTAGCCTCTGCTAATGCAAATCCTAATAATAAAGTAGGAAATTGTTTTTGAGCTGCTGATGGATTTCTTATTGCCGCTGATAGGTAATTACCAAATATTGTTCCTATCCCTACGCCTGCACCACCCAATGCTATTGCTGCTAGACCTGCTCCTATTAACTTTGCTGCTGCTACTTCCATGTTTTTTCTCCTTTTTTTTGTTAGTTTTAATGATGCATATGTAATGCATCATTTAAATAAATACACGACAAAACTGCAAATACATAAGCCTGTAAAAAAGCCACAAGTATTTCTAGAGCTGTTAATGCAACAGAAAAACTCAAAGGCAACCATCCACCTATGATGCCTAGACTTACAACAAATCCTCCAAAAACTTTTAACATAGTGTGTCCGGCAAGCATATTAGCGAATAAACGCACAGATAAACTTATAGGTCTACTTAAAAAAGATATTATTTCTATGACAACTAGTAATGGTAATAAAAAGATAGGAATACCTGACGGAACAAATATCTTTAAAAATCCTAATCCATTTTTTACAAAACCAACAATCGTAACTCCAATAAATATTACAATAGCAAAAAAAAATGTAATGATTACTTGGCTAGTAACTGTAAAAGAATAAGGTAGCAGACCAATCATATTCATTGTTAATATAAATACAAAAAGAGTTAGTATGAATGGGAAATAAGGTTTTGCATCATTACCAACAGTTTCATTAATCATTTTTGAAATAAAGTTAAATACAATTTCATTCAGAATTTGAATTTTTCCAGGCACAATACTTATTTTTTTTGTTCCTAGTATAAAGAATGTGATGATTAAAATTGAACTTATCATCATGAATAAACTTGAATTGGTAAAAGAAATATCTATTCCATTTATAGATAAAGAAGGTCCAATTTTATGAACTTCGAACTGGTGCATCGGATTTGTTGCCATAAATTTAGTCTTTATTAATCATTTTTGCAGATCGTACAACATTAAATATACCTGCTACAATACCAACTAATAATAGAATTATTAAAAAAATTGGCTTAGTTCCTAACCATTTATCGATGTACCAACCAATAAAAATTGCGACAAAAACTGCAGCTACTAATTCTGTGCTCATTTTAAATGCCGATCCAATAGAATTATTGTTTTTAATTATTTTATCTTTTTTATATTTTTTTTTTATTAATTCTATTTTAGACTTTAGATCGTCAAATTCTGACATTGACTTTTATGCTACCATTTCCTCAGCTTTTTCAAGATCAACAGCAACTAGTTGACTTACCCCTCTTTCGGCCATTGTAACTCCATATAATCTATTCATTCTAGACATTGTCAGTGCATGGTGTGTAATGACTATGAATTTTGTTTCTGTAATTTTTGTCAGCTCCTCTATTAATGAACAGAATCTTGTTACGTTTGCATCATCTAACGGAGCATCTACTTCGTCTAAAATACAGATAGGAGCTGGATTAATTAAGAATACCGCAAATATTAAAGCCATAGCAGTCAAAGCTTGCTCCCCCCCTGATAGCAAAGTAATTGATTGTAATTTTTTTCCAGGAGGACTTACTAAAAGTTCTAAACCGGCTTCTAACGGATCATCAGACTCTATTAATTCAAGCCTAGCATTTCCACCGCCAAATAATTTTGTATATACGTCGTTAAATTTTCGTCCAACTTTATCGTAGGCATCAATTAGTCTCTCTCTTCCTTTTTGATTTAATTCATTAATACTTGATTTTAATTTCAATATTCCAGCAAGAAGATCTTTTCTATCTTCCATCATTTTATTTATTTGGTTTTCAAGATTTTTAGTTTCATCATCTGCTCTTAAGTTTACAGCACCCATATTGTCTCTTTCATCTTTAAGAGTTTTTAGTGAAGCTTCTATTTTTTCAATACTCGTTTTTTCGATGGATAATTTATCTTCTTCATTTAAAAGATCATCTATCGAACATTTAAAATCTTCCTTAACTTTGTTTTCTAGCTCTGTAATTTTTACTTTGTGGTTATCTATAAGTGTTTCGAAACGAACTTTTTTTTCACGTCCAACTAAAACTTTTTCATTAATATCTGTCAATACTCTATTAATTTCCGAAATTTTGTTTTCTGCAATTTCAATTTCTGAACTAATTTTTGCTCTAGCTTCTTCCGTGTTTTTTATATTTTCTTGATAAAAACCTTTTTGTTCACCAATTTCATTAGAGTTCTCAAAAGAACAACGTATAGCCATCTTGGTCGTGTTCTTAGCTCGGTTGATGGCAATAACAAAGGCGTTTCCCAGAAGATTGGGACGACTTGCACTCGACAGACAGATGGAGTGTGCGGCGCGAGTGTGG
>JALRAW010000081.1 GCA_023257975.1 Candidatus Fonsibacter sp. | reverse complement strand
ATAGAGAAATTATTTAACGAAAAAAAAATACAATCGAATATCGATTTAATATTTAATTTTCCATATGGTTTAATTGATAGAACTCATTGTCCTAAATTAAATAATCTAGAAATTGGAAAAATTAGTACAATATTTGTAAAGGTAAAAAAACATAACTTTCCAAGAATAAGAAGACTTCCAAGTACTGTTCAATGTTACGATGATACTGGAGAAATAAATATTGTTTTTTTTAATTCCAGAGAAAACTATATTAAAGAAATACTACCTATTAATACTGAAGTTATTATTAGCGGAAAAATTAATATTTATAAAAATAAATATCAAATCACTAATCCAGATTATGTAACCTCCATTGCTAATGAGGATAAAGTTAGCAAAATAATGCCCACTTACAGTTCGTTAAAGGGGGTATCAAATAAAACTATAAATAAGATTTATGAAAATATTACTAAAAATTTACCTGATATTAAAGAATGGCATAGAGATAGTATTATTAAAAATAACAAGTGGCCTAGTTTTAAAGACTCATTAATTAATCTTCATAATCCAAAAAAAATAGAAGATTTAGATAAAAATTCTTCATCTTATGAAAGGATATCATTTGATGAAATATTTTCTAATTTATTAATTTTTTCTCAAATTAAAAAAAAAAATTCAACAATTTATAAAAAGCCAAAAATTTTTTCTTCAGAAAATAAATTTAAAATAATTAAAAATTTATCCTTCAATTTAACTAAAGATCAGGAAACAATAATTATGGAAATTGAAGATAATCTTAAAAAAGATAAAAAAATGTTAAGACTACTTCAGGGGGATGTTGGTTCAGGAAAAACTATAATTTCAATTATTACTGGATTAAACGTAATAAACTCTGGTTATCAAGTCGCCCTAATGTGCCCTACTGAAATATTAGCAACTCAGCATTTGAATCTAATTACTTCAATAACTAAAGGTTTAGATGTCAAAATTGAAATTCTAACTGGTAGTGTAAATAAAAAAAAACAAATTGAAATTAAAAAACAATTAGCTGAAGGTAAAATTAATTTTTTAATAGGTACTCATTCGTTATTTCAAGAAACTGTTTTATTTAAAAATTTAGGATTAATTATTATAGATGAACAACATAAGTTTGGAGTTAAACAAAGAATAAATCTTTCACAAAAAGGCGGTATAAATTGCGATGTCCTGTTAATGAGTGCGACTCCAATTCCTAGAACTTTAATTTTATCAACTTATGGTGATATGGATATTTCCACCCTTAGGGAAAAACCATTTAAAAAAACTAAAATTATAACTAATATTATTCCCGAAAATAAAATATCTGATCTAATTAATTTAATTAAAAATAAAATTCAAAATAATCAACAAATTTATTGGATTTGTCCCTTAATTGAAGAAAGTCAAAAAGTTAAATTAACCCCTGTAATAGAAAGATTTGATTATTTAAAAAAATATTTTCCAGAAAATGTTGCAGTAATGCATGGCAATTTAAAAAATGAAGAAAAAGTTAAAATAATGAAAGATTTTTTAGATAAAAAATTTTCAATATTAATATCAACCACTGTAGTCGAGGTTGGAGTTGATAATCAAAACGCTAATACAATTATAATTGAAAATTCAGAAAGATTCGGACTTGCCCAATTACATCAATTAAGAGGAAGAGTCGGTAGAGGAAATGAGGATGGCGAATGTGTTTTAATATATTCAAAATCTATAAGCGAAAATGGAAAAAAACGACTTAAGATTCTTAAAGAATCTAACGATGGTTTTTATATATCTGAACAAGATCTAAAATTAAGAGGGTTTGGGGATATTATTGGATACAAGCAAAGTGGTGAGAAAGACTTTATAGTAGCAGATCCAATGTATCATTCTCATCTATTTGAACTTGCTAAACAAGAAACTGATTTTTACTTAGAAAATAATTTATCAATCGATAAATTCAATATACTTCTAAAATTTTTTAAAAAAGATAAAATATTAAATATTATAGATACCGGTTAATTTTTTTTATAACCAATTGCAATTTCAAATTCTCCTAATCTTTTATAAATCGATCTTAACTCGGTAATTGTAGTCCATTGATGAATAAATAAAGAAAAACTATTATGAACTCTTTGAAATGCATTTGATACTTGAACGATAACCCCAAGCGTAATTAGACCTGAAAATAAACTTGGAGCCATAACTAAATAAGGAACAATTACCATAAATTGATCGTATAAATTTACCCAAATATCAAAATATCCGTAATTATAGAAAAGTCTGTGATAATTAAATTTAATTCCTGAAAACAATTCAAATATAGTGTCTGGCTTTGCATATTTTAATCTGTCGTCCTCTCCATAAACTAATTCTTTTCGAAATGATGCTTCAACTTTTTGATTATTATATTCAAGACCTGGCAATTTAATTCCAACAAACCAACTAATTATAAGACCTCCCAAACTTACAAAAAGTGATACCCAAACTAAAGATCCTGGAAATTGTTTTAGAAACTCTATTTGTATTCCAGAAGAAAGTCCCCACAGGATAGGTATAAAAGCAATTAAAGTCATAATAGCTCTAATAACTTGAAGGCCTAAACTTTCGACAATTTTTGCAAATCTACTGGTATCTTCTTGAATTCTTTGTGAGGCACCTTCTACATTCTGAATACAATTTTTCCATAGGGGAATATAATCAAAGGTTATAGCTTCGCGCCAACGTAAAGAATACACTCTTGTAAAAAAACCAGTGAAGGTCGCAAGTATCACATACGGAAATGCTAGATAACAAAAAATATAAATTTTATTCCAAAATTCTGAAATATTACTTTTGGTAGCATTTTGTAATAAATCATAAAAACCTTTGTACCATTCATTAATTTTAACAGTTATTGAAACTTGGATTAATAAAGAAAAAATTAATAACAAACCTCCACCCCAAGCCCACAGTGCCCATTTTTTATTAAAAAAAAAACTTTTAAACATTATTTAAAAAATTATCCGCATATGCTTTAATAATTAACTTATTTTTTTTATGTGTGATTAGATCAAATTGAATATTGTTTTGCTTGGCATAAGCAATGGCTTGTTCTTGAGTTTCAAATTTTAACTTAATTTGCTCGTCTGTGTTGGATGATGATGTCCAACCCATTACAAAATCTTTATTATAATTAGATTTATTAAATTCTAAAATCCAAAATTTTGTTCTAGCTTTACCTGATTGCATCGCAGTTTTAACAGGTTGATAAATTTTTGCTCTTTGACTCATTAATAATTTTCCTCTGAGGAGTCTTCTACTCTAGCTGCAGAAACAACTTTTTCATCTTCTGAAAGGTTAAAAATCCTAACACCTTGTGTATTTCTACCTGTTATCCTAATATCTTTAACATTGCATCTAATCATCTGGCCTTTATCTGTAATTAACATAATTTGATCTTCATGATTAATAGTAAACGCTGAAGCAACTCCACCATTTCTTTCAGAACTTATAATATTAATTATTCCTTGGCCTCCTCTACCGCTTACTCTGTACTCATAAGCAGAAGAACGTTTTCCATAACCATTTTCAGTTACGGTTAAAATATATTGCTCTTTATTTTTGAACTCTTCAATTTGTTTTTTAGTTAATGTTACAATCTTAGTTTTTTCGTTTTCATCATCTGAAGTTTCATCTGCGCCCTTTTCAAGTCTTGATGCCTTGATATATGATTTTGCTTGATCGGAGGTAATTTTTACACTTTTTAATATTGATAAAGAAATAATTTTATCATCTTTTTTTAACGACATACCTTTTATTCCTTTAGATGATCTCCCTTTAAAGAGTCTTAGATTTTTTGATTGAACTCTTAAAGCTTTTCCGTTTTTAGAACTTAATAAAAAGTCATCATCGTCATCTAAAATTTTAATTCCAACAATGGAGTCATTATCTTCTAATTTCATTGCTATTTTTCCGCTTTGCTGAATGCTTTCAAAATCTAAAAGACTATTTTTTCTAACTTTGCCTTTCGCTGTTGCAAAAATAATTTTCATTTTTGCCCATAAAGTTTCATCACTTGGTAACGGCATAATCGAGGTGATTACATGACCTTCTTTTAAAGGAAGAATACTATGAAGAGCTTTCCCTTTTGACTGATTAGATCCCTCAGGAATTTTCCATGCTTTTAATTTGTAAACAATTCCTTTTGACGAAAAGAAAAGAATTGGAGTATGAGTGTTAGCTGTAAAAATCTGACTTACAAAATCCTCATCTCTGGTCGTTATTCCTGTTTTACCTTTTCCACCTCTTTTTTGAACTCTAATTGAACTTAAGGGACTTCTTTTAATATATCCTTTATTAGTAATAGTAATAATTACATCTTCTTTTTGAACCACATCTTCAATTTCAAAATTTTCAACTTGATTAATAATTTTAGTTTTTCTAGGATTTGCAAATTTGGCTTTAATATCTTTAAGCTCATTTTTGATCTGTGTTAGCAGTGCATTTCTGTCATTAAGAATTTTTTTATATTGAACTATAAGTTTATAAAGTTCGCTAATTTCTTGATTAATTTCTTCATGACCGATTGCTGTAAGTTTTTGAAGTCTAAGTTCTAAAATTGCTCTGACTTGATGATCCGACAAATGGTACTGATCTTTGTTAGATAAATCACTTACATCTAAAAAATCTTTATTAATTTTTGATTTTTTAAAACTCCATTGTTTATTTTGAAGTGTAGTTTTTGCTTCGTTTGGATTTTTAGATTTACGAATAATTGCTATAATCTCATCAATATTTTCTATTGCTATAAATAGACCAATTAAAATGTGAACTCGATCTTTTGCTTTCTTTAAATCAAATAATGTTCTTTTAATTAAAACTTTTTCTCTAAACTCTACAAAAACTTTTATAAATTGTTTTAAATTTAATAGTTCTGGTTTCCCGTTAAGAATTGCAAGGGTGTTAAATCCAAATGATGATTCAATTGGAGAATATTTATATAGTTGATTTATAATAATTTCACTCGATACTCCTTTTTTTAAATCAATAACTACTCTTACACCTTCTTTATTAGACTCATCCCTAATATCTGATATGCCTTCAATTTTTTTTTCTCTTACCAAAAGAGCAATTTTTTCAATTAATAAAGATTTATTAGTTTGAAATGGTATTGATTTAATAACTATAAGAGTTTTATCTTTTTTTTCCTCTTCGGTTTGAATTTCTCCCCTTATTTTTATAGATCCCCTACCTGTTTTATATCCAGTTTTTATTGCATCTTTTCCAATTATTAAACCTCCAGTAGGGAAATCAGGTCCTGGAATAAACTTAATTAATTCATCAATAGAAATTTCATTATTATCAATATAAGCAACTGTGCCATCAATAATTTCACCAAGATTATGAGGTGGAATATTTGTTGCCATTCCAACAGCTATACCGCCTGCTCCATTTACTAATAAATTGGGAAATTGCGCTGGAAGTACAGTTGGCTCTAGCTCAGTGTCGTCATAATTATTTTGGTAATCAATGGTATTTTTTTCAATATCCGCAACTAGATATTCAGAAATCTTAGATAATCTTGTCTCTGTATAACGCATTGCGGCAGCTCTATCACCGTCCATAGAACCAAAATTACCTTGTCCATCTAATAATTTTACACTCATTGAAAAATCTTGAGCTAATCTTACTAAGGCATCATAAACAGCTTGATCTCCATGTGGGTGATATTTACCAATTACATCTCCCACTACTCTTGCTGATTTTCTAAATTGTTTTGACCAATCATATCCACCCTTATACATCGCATAGATAATTCTTCTATGTACTGGCTTTAATCCATCTCTTGCGTCAGGCAGAGCTCTGCTTATTATAACACTCATCGCGTATGATAAGTATGAGGTTTTCATCTCATCTACGATTTGAACAGAGTTATATTTTTTATCTTTCAAATTTTCTCGATTTAAATCTTCACTCATGAAGGAAATTTAAAATGGTACTTTATCGTCTGGATCTTGAGAGATATCAGGCATATCATCAGAAGGTAATTGGCTGCCTTCTAATTTTTTACTGTCTCCGGATGAAGAATTTTTTCCATCCAACATAGTAAGAGAAGAATTGTAACCTTGTAGAACAATTTGAGTGCTGTATTTTTCTTGTCCGTTACTATCAGTATATTTATTAGTGCTTAATTGACCTTCTATATAAACTTGTGCACCCTTTTTTAAGTATTTTTGAACAACGTTAACTAAACCTTCATTAAAAATAACTACTCTATGCCATTCTGTTTTTTCTTTTCTTTCCCCAGTATTTTTATCTTTCCAGCTTTCAGAGGTTGCAACACTTAATCTTGCAACGCTTTTTCCATTTTGCATTTGCTTGATTTCAGGATCATTTCCAAGTCTACCAATTAATAAAACTTTATTTAAGCTACCTGCCATAATATAGATCTTTTCTTGAAGTATGAATTTGATGTTTATTATATCAGACTAATCAAATTAAAAGAATAAAATTTAATAAAAAGATGAGTAATAGTGTCACAAAAATCGTTATTAAAGGCGCCAGGGAACATAATTTAAAAAATATTTCAGTTGAGATTCCAAGAGATAAATTAATAACAATCACAGGTTTATCTGGATCGGGAAAATCATCTTTAGCGTTTGATACAATTTATGCTGAGGGTCAAAGAAGATATGTTGAAAGCTTGTCAGCATATGCACGTCAATTTTTAGACCGCATGAGAAAACCAGATGTTGATTTAATTGAAGGTCTATCGCCTGCAATATCGATTGAACAAAAAACTACTTCCAAAAACCCAAGATCAATTGTTGCAACAGTAACTGAAATTTATGACTATATGCGTGTTTTATACGCAAGAGTTGGAACTCCCTATTCCCCATTCACTGGTAAACCTATTAAATCGCAAACAATCTCTGAGATGGTAGATCGTATATTAGATTTACCAAAACAATCTAAGATTCAAATTTATGCTCCTATCGTTAGAGGAAGAAAAGGAGAATATAAAAAAGAATTACTTGGATACAAAAAAAGAGGCTTTCAAAAAGCAAGAATTGATGGGAAAATTTATGAAATTGATAAGTCTCCTGTTTTAAATAAAAATGTAAAACACGATATTGATATTTATATTGATGGTTTTATTAATGAAAAAAAAGAACAACAAAGAATTGCAGAAAGTATTGAAACTACTTTGTCCTTATCAGATGGTTTAGTTTATGTAGATTTTACAAACGAAAATCTTCCAAAAGAATTTAAAAAAAATGAAAAAATAGTATTTTCTTCAAAATTTGCATGTCCTGAAAGTGGGTTTACAATTGAAGAAATAGAACCAAGACTATTCTCTTTTAACAGTCCATACGGAGCATGCCCAGAATGTGAAGGAATTGGAATTGATCTTTATATAGATCCAAAATTAGTAATCCCTAATGATAAAAAATCTTTAATAGATGGCGCTATCGTTCCTTGGGCCTCAAGTTCAACTTTATATTATGCTCAAACTTTATCTTCATTAGCAAAACATTATAATTTTTCATTAGAAACTCCATGGAGAGATTTACCAAAAAAAATACAAGATATTATTTTGTATGGATCGGGAGAAGAAGAAATTAAATTTTCCTATGATGATGGCTATGAAAAATATTCTAATAAAAAAACATTTGAAGGAGTAGTTAATAATTTAGAAAGAAAATATTTAGAAACTGACAGCGACTGGAAGAGAGACGAAATTTCTCAATTTCAAAATGAAACAGAGTGTGAGAGATGCAAAGGAATGCGTCTTAAAGAAGAATCTCTTGCAGTAAAAATAAAAAATTTAAATATAAGTGAAGTTTCAAGAATGTCTATTCAAAGTGCGTATGAATGGTTTTCTACTCTTCATAATCATTTGACTGAAAAAGAAAATAAAATTTCAGTACATATTTTAAAAGAAATTAACGAAAGATTAAGTTTCTTAATAAATGTAGGTCTTGATTATTTAAATTTATCAAGATCTTCGGGAACATTGTCTGGAGGAGAATCTCAAAGAATAAGATTAGCATCACAAATTGGTTCAGGTTTAACTGGAGTCCTTTATGTTTTAGATGAGCCATCTATAGGATTACATCAGAAAGATAATATTAAACTATTAAATGCTCTTAAAAGATTAAGAGACTTGGGTAATACAGTTATAGTTGTAGAGCACGATGAAGAAGCAATGCTTAGTTCTGATCATATTATTGATCTTGGACCTGGAGCTGGAACTGAAGGAGGTCATATTATTGCTGCTGGTACCCCTTTAGAAATCAAGCAAAATGAAAATAGTATAACAGGACAATATCTATCTGGAAAAAAATATATTTCTATTCCACACATAAGAAGAAAAGCAAAGGATGGAAGATATTTAACTCTGAGTGGAGCAACTGGAAATAATTTGCAAAATATTACAGCAAAAATTCCCCTTGGAACCTTTACCGCTGTAACAGGTGTGTCAGGTAGTGGTAAATCAACTTTTATTCTTCACACTCTTTATAGAGCTTTAAATTTAATGATAAATAAAACCATAACAAAAAATATGCCAAAACCTTTTAAAGGTATTCATGGCTATGAATATTTAGATAAAATAATTGATATAGATCAATCTCCTATTGGTAGAACGCCAAGATCTAACCCCGCAACATACTCTGGAGCATTTACTGTTATAAGAGAATGGTTCGTCAATTTACCAGATTCAAAAGCAAGAGGTTATAAACCTGGTCGATTTTCTTTTAACGTCAAAGGAGGAAGATGTGAAGCTTGTGAAGGTGATGGAGTAATAACTTATGAAATGCATTTTTTACCTGATGTTTATGTTCAATGCGATGTATGTAAAGGTAATAGATATAATAGAGAAACTTTAGAGATAAGATTTAAAGATAAAAATATTGCAGATGTCTTAAACATGACCGTTGATGAAGGTGTTAATTTTTTTGAAAATATATCATCAATAAAAGATAAACTTTTAACTCTTCAAAAAGTTGGACTTGGATATATAAAAATTGGACAACAAGCTACAACTCTTTCTGGTGGCGAAGCTCAAAGAATTAAACTTGCAAAAGAATTATCTAAAAGAGCAACAGGAAGAACTATTTACATACTAGATGAACCAACGACAGGCTTGCATGTTCATGATGTTAAAAAACTACTAGAAGTTCTTCATACTTTTGTGAATAAAGGAAACACAGTAATTGTCATTGAACATAATTTGGATGTAATAAAAACAGCCGATTGGATTATTGATATGGGTCCTGAAGGAGGCGTAAAAGGTGGTAAAATTATTGAAGGAAATAAAGAACGAGTTCAATTTTATGAAGGAACAGTAATTGCTAAAAAAAATAGTTCAATTAATACTACTATAACGGTAAGAAAAGTCCTTCAAGGTATTGGGATTGAAAGAATTTTTTTAATACATTCGCCAAAAGTAGCACAGTAGCCTATAACCACTATATAAGCATAATCTCTATTCTAGCAGGTAAATTTCCCCAGGTGTCATTGAAACGTTGTGGTTGCTTACGAGACGAGGTTGATTCGATCTCCCAAGACGATCCCCTTGTG
>JALRAW010000058.1 GCA_023257975.1 Candidatus Fonsibacter sp. | reverse complement strand
AGAATTTTATTTATCATGTTTAGTCGATAGAGCTTCCTCTAAGATTGCATTTATATCTAGTGCTGAAGGAGGAATGGATATTGAAGAAGTTGCAGATAAAACTCCTGAAAAAATTATTACAACTCGTGTTTCATTATCAGCAAAGTTAAAAGATGAAGATTTAGAGTCTATTGTAAAACCTTTTAACTTGAACGGCGATCAAAAAAATCAGGCAAAAAAAATTGCTCAGTCTTTATATGACACTTTAGTTAATACAGACGGAAATTTAATTGAAATCAATCCTTTAATTCTTACAACAGAAGATCAGATTAAGTGTTTAGATGCAAAAATAAGTTTTGATGATAATGCTCTTTTTAGACATCCAGAAATTAAAGATCTAAGAGATTTGAATGAAGAAGATCCAATAGAGATTGAGGCTAGTAAATATGAATTAACCTACATAAAATTGGATGGAAAAATTGGTTGTATGGTCAATGGCGCGGGTCTTGCAATGGCAACCATGGACATCATAAAACTTTATGGTTCAGAGCCAGCAAATTTTTTAGATGTAGGAGGTGGAGCCACAAAAGAAAAAGTATCTGCTGCATTTAAAATTATATTATCAGATAAAAATGTTGAGGGAATTTTAATAAATATTTTTGGTGGGATTATGCGATGCGATATTATTGCACAAGGGGTTATTGAGGCTGCAAAAGAAGTCGATCTTAAAGTTCCCCTTGTCGTTAGATTAGCAGGAACAAAAGTTGATGAAGGTAAAGAAATTTTAAAAAAATCTGGTTTAAAAATAATTTCTGCAGATAATTTATCAGATGCAGCAAAGAAAATTGTCGAGGCAACTGCTTAATATGTCCGTTTTAGTAAATAAAAAAACTAAAGTCATTTGTCAGGGTTTTACAGGAAAGCATGGAACATTTCATTCTGAACAAGCTCTTGCATATGGAACAAATTTAGTTGGAGGAATTACTCCCAAAAAAGGCGGGCAAACTCATTTAGGTCTTCCAGTCTTTAATACCGTTGCTGAGGCAGTAGAAAAAGTAAAGCCTGATGCAACTATGATTTATGTTCCAGCTCCTTATGCAGCAGCAGCTATTATTGAAGCATTAGACAGCAAAATACCTTTAATTGTTTGTATTACAGAAGGTATTCCAGTCTTAGACATGGTGAAAGTTAAAGAAAAATTAATTAAATCTAAAAGTAGATTAATAGGACCAAACTGCCCAGGAATTATCACGCCAGATGAATGTAAGATTGGGATTATGCCAGGGCACATTCACAAAAAAGGGTCAGTTGGGATTGTATCAAGATCAGGAACTTTAACGTATGAAGCTGTTGCTCAAACCACTGCCCTTGGACTAGGACAGTCCACATGCATTGGAATTGGTGGCGATCCTATAAACGGAACAAATTTTATTGATTGTTTAGATTTATTTTTAAAAGATGATGAAACTAAATCAATTATCATGATCGGAGAAATTGGTGGAAGCGCAGAAGAGGAAGGCGCTGAATTTCTAAAATCTTCAAAAATTAAAAAACCAGTCGTTGGATTTATTGCTGGAGTAACTGCTCCTCCAGGAAGAAGGATGGGACATGCAGGAGCTATTATTTCTGGAGGGAAAGGTCTTGCTAAAGACAAGATAGAAACAATGAAATCTTGTGGAATAACAGTTGCAAATTCCCCAGCAGATATTGGAAAAACTTTATTTGACAAACTTAAGACTTAATATTTTACTACGATTATAAAAATTATATGTCCTCACAAGAAGATAATATTATTTTTCAAAAAACATCTTTTTTATCAGGCACAAATTCTTCTTATATTGAAAAACTTTACGCTAAATACGTAGAAAATCCTACAAGTATTCCAGATAGTTGGAGACAGTTTTTTGAAGGTCTTGGTGATCAAAAAAATAATATTATAGAAAGCCAAGGTCCTAGCTGGGCACCATCAAATATTAAACATATTTCTAATGGAGACTTAGATGTTTATGAGAAATATCTTCCAAAAAATTTAAATGGGAATTCAATTAAAGAAAAAATTTTAGAAAAAAATAAAAGTTTACCAAATAATGAAAGAGTGGATGTAGAAAGATCTACGATTGACTCTATCAGAGCGATTATGATGATTAGAGCCTATAGGATAAGAGGTCATCTAATTGCAGACTTAGATCCATTACAACTTCAAGAAAAACATTATCATCCTGAACTTAATCCAGAAACATATGGGTTTAAAAAAGAAGATAGAAATAGAAAAATATTTTTAGATAAGGTTCTTGGATTTGAGTATGCGACTGTTAATGAAATATTAGAAATTTTATTAAAAACATATTGTTCAAAAATTGGAATAGAGTTTATGCATATGTCAGATCCAGAGGAAAAAAGATGGATTCAAGAAAGAATTGAAGGAAAAGGTAAAGAAGCTAACTTTACTATCGAAGGAAAGAAAGCAATTTTTAAAAAATTAGTTGAGACGGAAGGATTTGAAAATTATTGTCATACTAAGTTTGTTGGTACAAAAAGATTTGGTTTAGAGAATGTTGAAACCAGAGTTTGGGGTGGACTTTCATTGACATTCATGTTGACATTTTTTGGAATTATATTTGCATTTCCTTTGGGAGTTTTGTTAGCATTAGGAAAGAGATCTGAGTTACCAGTTATTAAATATTTT
>JALRAW010000171.1 GCA_023257975.1 Candidatus Fonsibacter sp. | reverse complement strand
TAAATTTCATCGCTTAAAATTGCAACGTCGGGAAATTTTTTTAAACCGACAACAAGTTTATCAATTTGATCTCTTTCAATAAGACCGCCTGTAGGGTTTTGTGGATTATTAATAATAATTAAACGTGTCTTATCATTTATTAATTTTAAAACTTCTTCGGCCTTAAAAGAAAAATTATTTTTCTCACTTAGATACATTGGTACTGCTTTTGCACCCGAGTAATTAATCATTGATTCATAGATTGGAAATCCAGGTTCTGGATAAATAATTTCTGTGCCTGGTTGACCAAACATTAGCATTGCAAAAAACATTGTGGGTTTTCCTCCTGGCATAATGACTACCCTTGCTGCATCAACGTTTGCGCCATACATTTTTTTTATATGACGGGATACCCCTTGTCTTAATTCTAAAAGACCATTAGCTGGGGTATAACCATGAAAACCATCGTCTAAGGCTTTTTTTGCAGCATCAACAATATGTTTTGGAGTTCTAAAGTCAGGCTGACCTATCCCTAGATTAATTATTTCTTTCCCTTGAGCTTCTAAAGCCTTAGCCTTTGCAAGAACAACAAAGGCATTTTCAGTGCCTAGTTTAAAAAGACTATTTGCTAGTTTCATTTTTTTCTGAAAATTACTTTATCTCTGGTAATTTCTTTTACGCTTCTGCAACCCATTAGAGTCATTCCTCTTTTAATTTCAGCATGCATAATTTTAAGTATTGCTTCGACACCAGCCTGACCTCCGGCTGATAACGCATATAGATAACCCTTACCGAATGAACATGCTTTTGCCCCAAGAGCTAAAGCTTTTAAAACGTGAGTACCTCTTCTAACGCCACCATCTAAAATTACATCCACTTTATCACCCACAGCATCAACGATATCTGCCAAAACATCAAATGGTGACATCGAAGCATCTAGCTGTCTTCCGCCATGATTTGAAATCATAATTGCAGTGGCACCTATATCTACTGCTTTTTTTGCATCCTCAACTGAGACAATTCCTTTAATAGCAAAAGCTCCTTTCCATTTTTTTGCAACATATTCTGCATCTTTCCAATTCATCGTTGGATCAAATTGGCTGTTAATATAATTAATCACTGATGTTTCTATGGATTGCCCATCTTTTTCAGTATGTGGAAGATTGGGTAACTTAAATCTTTCATGCATTAAATAATTTAAAGTCCACTCAGGATGCAATGCAAAACTTATGAGACTTGCCAAAGTTAATTTTGGCGGAGTTGTAAAACCAGTTCTATGATCTCTTTCTCTGTTACCAGCGACGATAGTATCTACTGTTAAACACAATGCTTTAAAATTTGCTCTTTGACATCGTTCAATTAAGTTATCTGTGAGACCCCGATCTTTGTGAATATAAAGTTGAAATAATTTTGGACCACCCGTTAAATTTCCAACTTCTTCAATGCTGGTTGTTGCAATTGTTGACATTCCAAAAAATGTTCCAAATTTTTCTGCTGCTCTTGAAGTCGCCTTCTCACCATCATGATGATACAATCTGTGCATTGCTGTTGGCGCAAGAAATAAAGGCATATCAATTTTCTGCCCAAAAACAGTTGTAGACATATCGATAGAACTTACATCTCTAAGAACACTTGGAACTAAATCACAATCATTAAATGCAGATGTGTTTCTTTTTAAAGTAACCTCGTCGTCTGCACCGCCATCAATATAATTAAAAATTGGAGAAGGGAGCCTTCTTTTTGCTAACTTTCTAAAATCATCAACATTAAAGCACCTAGCTAATGACATTATAAAGTTTTAGAAATTTTTTTGAAAACTAATGCTGTAATTATTTGCGCCTGGATTTTTATCGCCTAAGCTAGCGTTTGAAATATGACTGTAAGAGATACCGATATTAGATGTTGAGCTTAAATTTAAAGCCGCTCTAAGTTGTGTTTTAAACTCAATATTATGACCTAAATCTTTTCCATCACCTTTTCCAAAAACTCCTGGTGTGAAACTTGGGCTGATCAAAACTGAATTGTTAGCTAATTTATAATCTAATCTAACACCCGCATAACCATACTTAGCGTTATCATCTGTTACTAAAAATCCTACAACAGGTTTAAAATCACCAATTGGAGAGCCAAAAAGAGTCTTGTCGAAGTCGTAATCTAATTGAAACATTCCTGCGTTTGTTTTGTTATCGTTATGATCAAATTTTCCAACTGAAAAAGTAAAACCTTCTGATCTAGCTGTTGAAACTAGAGAGATGGATAACAAAGAAATTATCCCAAAAAATTTAGTAATTTTTAAATTCATTTTTATGAGCCTTTATTTAATAAAATTGACGGAAATGCAATAAAGATTCTACTTTCTTTTCTTATTATTTAATCTGAATATTAAAAATCCACCAATCATAAAGACAATTAAAGGTAATAACCACAAAGCTAAACTATTAAAATTTAAGCCCGGATTAAAGACAATCCAGTCTCCATAACGACTTATTAAAAATTCATAAATCTGTTTTTCATTTTCTCCATTATCTAATTTCTTTGAAATCAATTTTTTTAAATCAATAGCAAAATCAGAATTTGATTCATAAATCGATTGTCCTTGACAAACAATACATCTAATATTTTTATAAATTTTATTCTTTAATTCTTCATTTGCAGAAAAAACATTAGATGATAAAATTAAAAAAATTACTATAAAAATAAATTTTTTCATTATTTTTTTAATTCTAAAATTTTATTAACTGCATCTTCATTCAGTGGGCCAATATGTTTAAAAATTATTTTTCCTTTTTTTAAAACATAAGTTTCCGGAACTCCATAAGCGCCTAATTGAATTGCTACTTCTCCTTTTTTATCAACACCTATTAAGCTATAAGGATTTCCATATTTTTTTAAAAAATTTTTCGCATTCACACTTTCATCTTTATAATTGAGACCGATAATATTAATTTGATTTTTATCTCTAAAATCCATTAAAAAAGGATGCTCAATCCGACAAGGAATACACCAAGATGCCCATATGTTTAGAACAGCAAAATCTTTATCTGAAAAAACCTTACTATCTAACCTTGTATTTTTATTAAAAAGATCTTCTAAAATAAATTCTGGAATTTTTTTACCAATCATTTGATTTGGTTGGTAAGTTTTGTTGGAGTTTAAAACTCTTAAAAAAAGAACAAAAATTATAACAACTGTTATTCCAAGAATTATAATCTTATATTTATTATTCATTTCTCAATTTAAACGTTTGATAAATTCCACCAAAGGCAATTAGCAATATAGAAAGCCAAATCCAAAACATTAAAGGCTTATAATAAAATCTAACCATAATTTTATCTTTTTCAAATTCAGACAAGTTAATTGCAAAATAATAATCTACGATAAAATTAGTCTTAATGCTTGTCTCAGAAGTAAACTGGATTGGTTGATCATATTTTCTAATGGATGGGGTTAATTCAACTTGTTTATCTTTATTGGTTACTAGAAAATTTCCAAAAACCTCCTCGTAATTTTCTTTCTTAATTTTATTAATACTCTTAAATTTAATAATAAAATCTTGAATTTTAATCTCATCTCCCACCTTCATCGCCGCATTAATTTCTTTTGATAAATAAGCATTTATAAATATGGCAAAAATCAATGTACCAAATCCTAAATGAGAAACTAATCTTCCAAAATTTAAACTTAATTTTTTTTGTGAAAACCAATCAAAGATAACTGAAGTAATTAAGTATGCCGAAAAGAACAAACCCAATATCAAAATAATATCTTTATAATCAAAAAACCAAAAAATAATCACTGAGGAAATCATAATAGAAATTAGAAAAAATATTTTAAAATTTTTTATTTTTTTCTGTTGACAGGGTGTGCGGGTGTGGTAGGTTGTCCCCGTTATGAATAACTTTTTGAAATTCAGCGGCCCGAATAGCAAGATTGCTTTTCCTGGCGTGTCAACTGCGCCTGTGCCAAAATCATATCGATTGCCATAAAGGTTTGCTGACGATTTTTATGAATACTATCCAATGCTCCGGCAGCAACTAGATTTTCTAATTGACGCTTATTCACAGCCCTTGGATCAAG